>JBKPQI010000073.1:0-12872 GCA_046733975.1 Verrucomicrobiota bacterium | reverse complement strand
GATGATGACGGCGCGAGTCACTGTTTACTGGCAGGGTGAAGATCAGGCCCTTGCGAAGTGGAATGGCATTCCACTGCAGGACGGCCATTGCGCTGTCGACCCTCACAAAATTCCTTACGGCAGTAAAGTGGTAGTGGATGGGGATGAACTAACCGCGGTTGATACCGGTCCGGCAGTGGCAAGCCGAAAGGCTGCGCGCGCGGAAGGTCGCACGAGAGAGGAGCGTCGTGCTCTCGTCGTGGACCGCTATTTTAAATCGAAAGAGCAGGCACTAGCCTGGGCCAGATCGCATCCGCCATTCATGCAGGTCCGTGTCATTCCACCTGACACCAGTCAAACAGCGCAAGCAGGCCTCGCTGGTTCCGATATCGCCGTCACCCCGCGATTCGATTGGCGTTGGCTCGGAGGCATCACTGCACTGGCCGCGCTGAGCTGGCCGTTCCTGCGCATCGCGCGTAGACGACTCTGAACAACCGCGGACCAGCGAGGGGTGTGCTCGCCTCGGCTTCTTGCGACAAATCTACCGTTGTTAACCTTTCCCGCTTGTTCCGGGGCGCCGGTGTTCGTGCTCGGCGCGGTGCGCCAGCCATTGCTCGATCGGTTCGTCTCTGATTACGAATCGGAACCCTTGCGCTGCAGCCGCCTCTTTTGTCCGTTGCACATCGATGCTGTCGAAGGGTACGCTGTGCGGCACGGATTTCGTGCCGCCTTCTTCGAGCGTGATGAAGTGAAGCTGATCCTCGACCCGCCAGTAGTCGCTTACGGTGTAGCTGGTGCCATCCTTGAACACGAGCTGCGGGCGGATCTGCGACGCGCTGCCGAAAAGCAGGTAGGTGGGCAACGTTAGGATGAGATTCGGGGCAGGATATTGCGTCGTGGCATAGGGAACAGGGTATAGGGGCGGAGCCGGAGCGACCGATGGAACGAAGCAGAACCGATCGTACCGCTGCACAACAATTACTTTCACCGGTTTTCGCGACGCGACATGAGTTTGTGAGAAAACAACTCCACTCGGAAAAACCAGTGCGAAAACCGCCCAACAAATCGTCCGTCTTATGCGACATACTCCCGACGAAGATTCCACAAACGTAATTGTACGCTTTAGGCGCACGCCAGCAATGCCGACGGTGGTTGTTTTACGTCCTGCGTTTGCAAAGATGGACTCTATGCCGGCGTTCGACGGCGCCGACGCTGGCCACCACTGGCAGAGACGCCCCGCGGCGAAGATCGCGCCCTACAATAATGGCTTGTGTGGAGCGGTGGTCAGTTGGCGGCATCCCCGTAGTTGAAAGTAGTGATGCAGCCGCCATCAACTGTGACGATCGAGCCGGTCATGAAAGAGGCCGCATCGGAGCAAAGGAATAGGGCAACGCTGGCTACTTCCTCGGGTCGGCCCTGCCGGCCCAGCGGTTGCATTCTCGCCGCTTTTTCGCGCCGCGCCAACGCAGCGGTCAACTCTGCTTCGCTCAAGCTGGCCCGGCGCCGGCCCAGACCGGTGTCGATGTAACCGGGGCAAATGGCGTTGACGCGGATGTGGCGGTAGTCGATGGCGAGCTGGCGGGTGAGATTAATGATCGCGGCCTTGGCCGCGCAATAAGCCGGAACTTTTGGAGCCGCGACGAGGCCGTAGGTCGATGCGACGTTAACAATGGCCCCTGCGTTCTTCGCCAGAAGATGAGGGATGACGAATTTGGTACATAGAAAGGTGCTGCGGAGGTTAACGTTGATAGTCCGGTCAAAGTCGCGCGTTTCTATCTCATGGAGGCGGCCGTAGCTGCCACCGCCGCCCGCGTTGTTTACCAATATATCAATGGAACCAAAGGCGGCGCAGCTGGCGTCGACCATATTTTTGACGTCGTCCTCCTCTGAGACGTCGGCACGAACAAAAACCGCTTCACCACCGGCATCCGTGATTTCTTGTTGCGTGCGCTTGCCATCCTCGACAAGGATATCGGCCACGATGACTCTGGCGTGAGCGGCCGCAAAGGCGCTAGCGATGGCGCGACCGATGCCGTTGGCTGCGCCGGTTACGATGGAGACTTTGCCTTCGAGAGATATGGACATTAATCGCACGCTAGTGCGGCAAACTGCGAAAAAGCAAGCGGCAGCCGCGTAAAAAGCTTCGCCTCACGCGGTGAAGGCACATTGCCGCGTTCGCTATCGTCCAGAGTTGCCTGAAGCAAGAAGGGAGAAAGGCAAAATCAGAGCCTATGCAATTTTTTCTAAAGTAGCTTCACCTTCGAGACGGCGATGTCGCCGTTGAAGCAAACGTCGACGTCGGCGTTTGGCGTGCGGCCGCGGAGGTTATAATCGCCTGCATAATATAAGCCGGTTTCTTCTTCGTGTCGGTAGTTCAAGGGAAGCGGTTTCGGATCGAGCGGGCACCAGATAACCTCCGGATCAGGCGCACCGGCCGGCAGCAGCGGAAGGTTTACATTGTAAAAGAGGCCAGGTTCTATTGGTCGATTGAGTATCTCGCCAAGCAGCGGCGTGATCCAGCGGGTCGCACGGCGCCAATCGAACTCCACGCCTTTCTTGCGATAATGCGAAAAGGCGATGCCGGGCCAGCCGTGCAGAATCGCTTCCCGCACCGCGGCAACGGTGCCGGAGTAATAAACATCCGCGCCCAAGTTCGCGCCGTGATTGATGCCGCTCAATACCCAATTCGCGTCCGGTACGAGATGGAGCAGGCCAAGACGGATGCAGTCAGCCGGTGTGCCGTGGATCGCAAACTCCGAGCCGGACTGCCGTCGTCCGGCGCGCGGTTCGATGCGCACACCTTCGTGCCAGGTGACGGCGTGGCTCACGCCGGATTGCGGTTCAGCGGGCGCAACGATGATTGCGTCGCCAAAATTTTGTGCGGCTTCGAGCAATGCATTCAGTCCGGCGGCGTCGATGCCATCGTCATTTGTGATCAGGAATTTCATGCAGATCCAGTTTACAGAAGCAAACAAAGGGAACGAGGATCCAGGTCGGGTTGCGGCCGACCACTCTTCGCCAAGGCTACGACTTGGCAAGCACGGCGCCTCTACAGCTGTTAAGAGTTGTTTTCACGTGTGATTAAGAGAACGCTTTGCTGCGCTCGCTTTCGATGAGAGTTGCGGTAAAGAAAAAACAAAATGGCGCCTGAGCATCCGGAAACCGAGGTTCAGCTTGAGATAGGACACGTTCTCTTCATCGACATTGTCGGTTATTCCAGAGTCGTAATTGATGATCAGCGCGCGCTTCAGCAACAGCTGAACGATGTTGTTCGAAACACCGATGCATTTCGCGCAGCGGAAGCGGCTGGCAAATTGACCCGACTCCCTACCGGCGACGGAATGGCGCTGGTGTTTTTTACTTCGCCGGAAGCGCCGCTGCGATGCGCGGTGCAAATCGCGGAAGGTTTAAAGTTACATCCGCGACTGCGACTGCGCATGGGCATCAACACGGGGCCGGTTAGCGGCGTTGCCGACGTGAACGATCGCGCGAACGTGGCAGGCACCGGCATCAACATCGCGCAGCGCGTGATGGATCTGGGCGATGCCGGACACATTTTGCTTTCCAAACGCGCGGCCGAAGACCTCTCGCAGTTCCGTCGATGGGAGCCGTATATGCACGAGATCGGCGAGGTTGAAGTGAAACATGGGTTACGGGTCGGCGTTGTTAGCTTTTATACCGAAACGATTGGTAACCGAGAGTTGTCTGCCAAACTGCGCGCGGCCCAGAAAAAATGGACCAGCGGTCGCGTTGCGTTGCTCGTTGCTGCGGCAGCAATCGTCGCGGGTGTCGCCGCGCTCCTGCTCATCCGGCAAACGGAACATCCATCCGCATTGACGGACATGCCCGAAAAAAGCATCGCCGTTCTTCCCTTCGAAAATTTAAGCGCGAACCAGGAGAACGCGTTCTTCACTGATGGCGTTCAAGGCGAAATCCTGACCGACCTGGCCAAGGTCGCGGACCTGAAAGTAATCAGTCAGACCAGCGTGATGCAATATCGCAACGCTCAGAAACGCAACCTACGCGATATCGCGCAAGCGCTCCGGGTTTCACATATCCTGGAGGGCAGCGTGCAACGGGCCGCTAATCGGGTTCGAGTGAATGCGCAGCTCATCGATGCGCGGAACGACACTCATATGTGGGCGGAAATATACGATCGCGAACTGGCCGATGTCTTCGCAATCCAGAGCGAGATCGCGCAAGCCATCACCAACCAGTTGCGCGCAAAACTTTCTCCTCGTGAAGAGGCAGTGATGCATCAAAAGCCGACCACCGACATGGCTGCGTACGATCTTTACCTGCGAGCCCGGGAAATTTGGCGAAATATTTCCACCTCCTCCGGCAGCGGCGGCACTGATAAAATGCACGAGGTAATCCGTCTGCTGGATGATGCGGTCGGGCGCGATCCGAAATTTGTTACCGCGCTTTGTGCTTTGGTACGCGCGCATCTGTATCTGAACTGGATCGTGCCTGATCCGGTAGCTGGGCATATCGAGCGGGCACGCAGCGCCCTGGAAACGGCAGCACGAGTTCAACCCGATTCCGGCGAGGTCCACCTGACGCGCGCCGTCTTTTATTATCAGGGCAACCGTGATTTTACTGCAGCGGTTCAGGAACTGGCCGTGGCCAAAGCATTGCTGCCCAATTCCGCCGAAGTCCCCTACTTCGCCGCACTGGTCGAGCGGCGGCAAAACAAATGGGAGCTCTCTACGCGGCATCTCGAGGAAGCGTTGCAGCTCGACCCGCGGAACGTGCAATACATTTCGGAGCTCACTGGATCGAACTACTTTCTAACGCGGCGATATTCCGACGCCATCAGGCTTCTCGATGAAACTCTCGCCTGGAAAGGAAATGATTTTGGGCTGGGGTTCACCCGCGCATTAATGTACTTTTTTTGGAGAGCGGACCTCGAGCCGTGGAAAGAGCTCGTGGCCGGAGACTCTGTCAACAACGCCGATCCGAACGACCTGATCACGGCGCGTTTGAATCTCGCATTACTGGAGCGCGATTATCATACCGCCGAACAAATCCTGGCGTCGCCTGGCGGAAACGAATTCGACGACGACGGCTTTTTCACTCCGCGGGAATTCAGCCAGGGAATCGTTGCGCGCGCGCTGTGGGACACGGCCACAGCAGAGGTCGCATTTAATGCGGCGCATGAACGGGCGGCCGCAGCTGTCCGCCAACGGCCCGACGATCCCAAGGCGCTGATCGCTTTGGCCCAGAGCGATGCCGCGCTTGGTCGTTACGATGATGCGATTCGCGAAGCCGAACGCGCGACTGAGCTCTTGCCGGTAGAAAAAGATTGGCTCAACGGCACGGAGTTGCTGGTCAAACTCGCCGCGATTTATGCACAGACCGGCGAGATCGATCGTGCCATCAACATTTTGGGCGAGATGGCTTTTAACACCGACGAGCCGAGTTACATTACGTATGGCTCCCTGCGGCTTGATCGGATATGGGATCCGTTGCGAAGCAGTCCGCGGTTCGACAATGTCGTAGCGAAGCTGGCGCCGAAGAGCTGATAGTTGCGCGGAGGTTATTCCGGCTTTTCGGGAAACCAAAACTTTTGCAGACGGAAAGCCGCCTTCGTGCAGCAGCTGGCAAGCTACGGCGGCGCGGGTAAAGATGGCCAACGACGTGAATTTTGTGGCCGAGACGGACGCCGCTACAATCTCAAGAAGACTTCGTTTCCTTCGCCTGCTCGCGAAAGCTTTCGGAGTACCGTCTGTTTAGGATCTAGCCCCTGTTTGCTAAGAAAAGGCCGGTGGCGCCTCTGAACGCTATTCCTGCGTTATCGTCGCACTGCCGATAAAACTGGCATTTTCTTTCACGGCCAGGCGCGGCGATTCAACGTCACCGTTTAAACTGGCGCTGGCCTCCAATGCGCACCGTTCCGTGGCGAGGATATTCCCCTCCACCGAGCCCTGAACGGTCACGAATCCGGCGCGGATATCCCCGATCACTCTGGCATGAGTCCCGACAGTTAGTTTGCCGGACGAGATGATGTTTCCTTCCACCTCGCCGTCTATCACGAGTGCATTGCCGAACTTTACGTCTCCTTTGATGAAAACGCCGCTGGACAGGACCGCTCCGGTATTGGCCGGGGCCGAGCCGTAGCCTGACTGCTGGGTGCCGTTGGAAGCTGACGTTGTCTTTGGGTTGGATCCGAACATATATATATAGGTGATGTATTACGGTTGATTAGCCGAGCCCCACTTTACAGGGAGAGCAGAGGCTACAGCAGTTTGCATTCCTTTAGCGTATTAATTGCTGAAGGGCTAGAAACCTTTTCGGAAGGTCTAATTGGCAGCCGCGTGAGGGCCTTTGGAACCTAAATCGGCGGACGAATTTGGGCAGAAACACCAAAGCGCACCAGGCAGCGCCCGCTGCAATCATTCTTTTCGGCTGGGCGAACCTCGAACTTTGCCTTTTCTCCTCCCTGGGAATTCCTGCGTCTCGTTAGCAGGCGAATGGTCGCCGGTTCCAACCGTCGAGAGTGTCGCGGCGCTGAGCCTTTTTTCAGCTGCTAATCCCAGGCCTGAACCTGCCAGGGCGTCCCTCCGCCGAGCTTGGGCATGAGCGTCGGAAGCGAATTTGCAGCAGCGGCACGCCAACGGCGGTGCTGGTGGATGCGGATGCGAAAGTTGCGTCTCAATTGGCGGCTGGTGCGCCGGCGGTGCTGGAACTGCGCTGCAAAGGTTGAGAGTTGTTGGAACCGCGTGAATGGCTTTGCCTCACGCGGTGAGCCCGTCTCTGCGATCGCTTCAGTTGATGGGAGGCTCAACTAAACGCCACACGCGACTGGCTTGGGCCCGTCGATTGACTGTCAACAAAAGGAGCGGGTGTAGGAAAAAGGGAGTTCCGGGAGGAGCAGCCGGATACCGAGCGCTAGAGCCATTGTAGTATATATAAAGGGAAAAAGCTAGTGGATTCGGCTCTGTTTCGGGATCCCGAGCTGGAAAGCGAGGTTTTGCCACGCAAACTTTTAGTCTTCGAGAGCAGACGGATAAACGCGCAGCGTTCAACGCTCAATGGCAGACAGCGCACTGGCGGTGCCACCTAACGGTCGGCGGCTTCCGTGCTTTCGCCTAATGCGAACAATCAGAAATCCTGACCCGGCACCTCGAATGGCATCGCGCGTTTCCGTCATCTGAGCAAATGCGCCAGTCCGCCTCGGACCGAAGGATGCCGCGGCGTTACCTTAAAGTTTTCGCAACCGGATTGAATGCCTGGCCTCGCCAACTACGTTGGCTGCGTTGCAGCCTCGACGCCGCTCGGAATGACAACGAACGCCGCCTCCGGGTAACTCCTCCGGTTTGAGTTGGAATTTGGGCTTTGGACGTTGAGCGTTGACGTTTCCGCCCGCTCCCCGTCTTCCTTGTATCTTTTTTCGACTACGGCAGGAGCTCCCAGGTGTCGTTCAAGAGCACGTCGTTTTGGCCGCCAAAGACAATGACGTGACCGATCACTGGATCGTAGGCCATTCCTGCACCCTCACGTGGCGGCGGTGATTGGATCGTCAAGACTTGACTCCAATTTCCACTGCTCCATGCCCAGGTTAGGTCGAGGTCGACACCACCGCTGCCTCCGCCGAAAAGAACAACCGCGTTCAAGCCCGGATCGAAAGCCGCGGTAGCGGCATAGACCCAGAAGGGTTGAGTGGACGGAAACCGCTCTGTCCACGTGTTGCCGTCATAAGTCCAGGTGTTCACCGGATTGATGTCCGCCAGACCTCCGAACAGCACCACTCGGCCGGTGGAAGGATTGAACCCGACCGCCGCGGAAGAACGCGCAAATGGAAGTGCCGGCAGGTTTAGTCGATTCCAATCGCTGCCGGTCCATTGCCACATTTGGTACTGATAGAACTGCCCGTTGTATCCGCCGTAGACATCCGCATGGCCGTTCGGATCTGTGAAAACCATCGGACTGGTGACCGGCGTAGGTGAGTGCGCAGTTCTGGCGCGTCTCCAGCTCGACGTGTTCCCGTCGAAGACCCAGGTGTCGCCCAGATAATTTCGTCCATTGAAGCCGCCGAAGAGCACGACTTGCTGAGTAACTGCATCGTAAGCCATTTGAGCGGCGGCGCGTGCCCGGGGTGCTCCGCGGGTATGCAGATGTGTCCAAGTCGTTCCATCGAACGTCCACGTGTCATTCAGATATCCGCGGCCGTCGTATCCACCGAACATAATGATTTTTCCGCTGACTGGATCATACGTCATGGCGAGATAAGAACGGGGCGGCGGAGACGACGCAAGCCGGGAGAGTTGCGTCCAGGTTGTACCGGATGCTGCGTTTGCCGCATGGGGCGCGACCAGGAAAACGGTGCAGCAGCTTATACCAACAATAAAACCACCAAACAAACGGTGAAATCGATTAAGAAACATAGGAGCTGAGTTGAGCCGCAAACCGCGTGGATTGTCAATCATCTAACCACGCCAAATTCCGCCAAAGTTACGACTAAAAGAGCGGAGCCAGTCAGGCGCCGTCGTCTGTGCCGAATCCGATCGTGGTGGCATGCAATGATTTTGGCCCACGGGTTTGCGTCAGTCGTTTTTTTCGCCCATGTAATTTCATGGCGGAGCAAACTGTTTTTGTCCCCGGCACCGAGCGCGCCGAACTCGTCCCGGAAGTTTCTACCATTCAGGGCAGCATCACAGACGCGCTTGTTTTGAAAAACGGGAACCTGTTTTTTCTCAGCCAACCAGATGCGAGTGTCCCCCTCGCCCGCGGCCACGGATTCGGTCTCTACTATCAGGATTGCCGCTTCCTCAACGGTTACGAGCTGACCATCAGCGGGCGAAAACCGGAAGTGTTGATTCGTACGGCTGAGGCGGGATTCATGGCCACGCTTGGGCTTTCCAATCCTGATTTGAATTTCAACGGCCGCGTGGTGGCGAAGCACGCGCTCGAGATCCGCTGGGAACGCGCGGTTTCGGCCGATGACCTGACCTTGTCGGACACGCTGCTCGTACGCAACCTCACGACCGAGCCGGCTCAGTTTTCGCTCGAATTCCATTTCGAAGCTGCCTTTGAAGACATCTTCGCCATTCGTGGCTTGTTTCAGGGTAAACGCGGCATCTGTCATCAACCGCAGTGGAAGGATGACACTCTTTTTTTTCGTTATGCGGGCGCGGACAAAGTCGATCGCGTACTGGCCATTCAATTTGAGCCTTCGCCTAACGAGAAGTTGGCGAAGAGCGCGAGTTACCAAATTCAACTTAATGGCCGCGGTCTCCATGAAACAAGAATAACTCTTAAAGTATCGACTTCAGAGTCGGCAAATTGTGCAACGCCATCGCCGGCCGAACAGGCGTGCACAAAAACCAAAGGATTACGGCGTTGGTTTGAAAACACTGCCGAAATCCATTCCAGCAGCCAGATCCTGACCCGAGTGATGGACCGGTCGCTGCGAGATCTCGGCGTTCTTAGAAGCACGCTGGACGGCGGCGCGGGTTTTTTCGCAGCGGGAGTGCCATGGTTTGTCGCTCTCTTCGGCCGCGACAGCATCATTACTGCTCTGCAAACCCTGGCGTACGATTGCAGTATCGCCGAGCAGACCATCCGCTTGCTCGCGCGTTATCAAGGCACACAGCTCAATGGCTATCGTGAGGAAGAGCCAGGCAAAATCCTGCATGAATTGCGCGTGGGAGAGATGGCGCGCCTCGGCGAGATACCGCACACGCCATACTATGGAACCGTTGACGCGACGCCGTTGTGGCTCGTTCTCGTAGGAAAGCACTCAGCGTGGACTGGCGAGACGAGGCTTTTTGAAGAGTTGCGGCCACAAATCGATGCCGCCCTGAATTGGATCGGACAATACGGCGACTTCGACCGGGACGGTTACGTCGAATATGCCTGCAAAATAGAGAAGGGACTGGCAAACCAGGGCTGGAAAGATTCCGGCGACGGCATCGTCAACGCCGACGGCTCACTCGCGGAGCCACCGATCGCGTTGGTTGAAGTGCAGGGTTACGTCTATGAAGCCAGGATGGAAATGGCCAAACTCTTTCGTCGTAGCGGCGAGATCGAGCGCGCTGTCGAGTTGGAAAGTGAAGCTGAAACGCTGCGTGAACAGTTCGATCGCGATTTCTGGCTGCCTCAGGGTTTCTACGCGCTCGCGCTCCAGGACGGCAATCGCGCGGCAGGAGTGCTTGCTTCCAATGCCGGCCACGCACTTTGGTCGGGCATTGCGCGACCCGACCGCGCCCGCGCCACGGCCGATCAATTACTCAATTCCGAAATGTTTAACGGGTGGGGAGTGCGGACGCTTTCAAGCGCCGCCCTGCGCTACAACCCGCTCGGGTATCATCTCGGAACGGTTTGGCCGCATGACAATTCTCTGATTGCCGCCGGTTTCAAACGTTATGGGTTCGATGCCGAGGCGCTGCGAATTATGAACGGAATGCTGGAAGCCGCAGTTGAGTTTGAAGGACATCGTTTGCCGGAGTTATTCGGCGGGTTCGCACGCGAGGATTACGGTGTGCCGGTTTCCTATCCCGTCGCATGCCAGCCGCAAGCGTGGTCGGCGGGAGCGGTGCCGTATCTTCTCTCGACCGGGCTGGGCCTGGAACCCGAGGGGTTCGATCACAGGCTACGCATCAAAAGACCGACGCTGCCCGAACACGTCGACCAGGTGGAAATTTGCGGACTTCGCGTCGGCCAGGCTCGCGCTGATTTGTTGTTTTCGCGGTCGGGCGATCACGTCGCAGTCAAAGTGAAGCATGTGGAGGGAGAAATGGAGGTTACATTACAACTAGGAAAATTGCACAAGTCGCGCCACTTTATGAAAGCGTTCCACCACATGGTTATGGCGGAACAGAACGAGTGGTCTCGTATCTTACCGAAGAACTGGTGCGTAAGGGTCATGACGTTACTCTCTTCGCCAGCGGTGATTCACAGACAGCGGCCAAACTTGTGCCGTGCTCGCCACGTTCGCTCCGACTCGGCAAGGCGGTCGATACACTCGCCCATCATGTTTTGATGCTCGAACATGTGTTTCAGCGCGCTAACGACTTCGATCTCTTTCATTTTCACGTAGATTATCTGCATTTTCCGCTTTCACGACGCACTTCGCTTAACCAATTGACGACCTTGCACGGCCGGCTCGATCTGCCCGATTTGCCCTTCCTTTATGACGAATTTTCCGAGATGCCTCTCGTTTCCATCTCTAACTCGCAACGAAAGCCGCTGCCGCAGGCGAACTGGATCGGCACCGTTTATCACGGCCTGCCGCCAGCTTCATTCAGCTTCCGCGAAACACCGGAAAAATATTTGCTCTTTCTAGGCCGGATTTCGCCCGAGAAGCGCGTCGATCGCGCGATTGAGATTGCGCGACGCGCCCGGCGTAAACTGAAAATTTGCGCCAAGGTCGATCGCGCCGATCGCTACTACTTTAATAAGCACATCAAACCGTTGCTCGATCATCCGTCGATTGAATTCGTCGGAGAAGTCGGCCACCAAAAGAAGAACGAACTTCTGGGTGCAGCGTCGGCGTTGCTCTTTCCCATTGACTGGCCGGAGCCGTTCGGTCTGGTCATGATCGAAGCGCTCGCCTGCGGCACCCCGGTGATTGCATTTCCCTGTGGTTCGGTTCCGGAAATCATTGTTCACCGCGAGACCGGCTTTGTCGTTAACGAGATTGAGGAAGCAGTTGACGCAGTGCATCAAATTGAAACGATTGATCGAAGAAGGTGCCGTCGCGAATTCGAAGACCGTTTTACGGATGAGCGAATGGCCCGGGATTACGTCACGATTTACGAGAAACAACTGGCAGAACTGCAGCCGCGGTCGCAGCCTGATTATCATTTGAGCGAGAACCTAGCCGTTCCGACACTTCCTTAGTCCGAATGGCAGGATACCTGGAGTATGAAAGGGTCATTGGGTGCTACAAAGTCTGGCGACATTTAGAAGCGGCAGGGAGTTCGGCCTGACTTTTACTTTCGTCGTTGCCGTCATTTCGCAATGTGTTTCGGCAGCTGAGCTCGTCATTTCCATTCCCATCCAATTGACGCACGCTCAAAATTTTGACCCTGCGCCAGCGCCCGATGGCAAAAAGCTCGTTTTTATTTCGATGATTTCCGGCAAAGAGCAGCTCTTTACCATGGATACCAACGGTTCAAACATCGCGCAGCTCACTCACGATGACGTCGATCACGAAGATCCCGCCTGGTCGCCCGATGGAACGAAGATCGCGTTCGTGCTGATCACCAAGGAGCGAACCAGCATTGCGGTCATGAACATCGACGGCAGCAACGTCGACGTGCTCACGCCCAGGGAACAGAACACGATTCACCCAAACTGGTCCACGGACAGCAAACAGATCATCTATTGCACGAATGACGACCTGCAACCGCCGAAGAAAAACACCGCACAGATCAATGCCATCGATCTGGCGACGAAGAAGATTACCCCTCTCATTGTTGGTGGGATTAATACCTATGGCTCGTGGTCACCAGACATGAAGAAGATCGCATTTCGCAAAATCATTGGAGAGGAAAATGAGAACTCGGAAGTGTTTGTGGCGGATGCTGATGGCAAGAATTTGCGCAATCTGACCAATAATCCGTTCTTCGACGGGTGGCCGGCATGGTCGCCTGATGGAAAAAGAATCGCCTTCGCCTCCAATCGGCGGAGCCACGGCTACCAGATTTTTGTCATGGACCCCGATGGCAGCAATGTCCGCTTGATTGCGAACACGGAAGGCCGCGGGACAGCGCCGCGTTGGTCGCCCGACGGCAAGACCATCTACTTCACTAATTGCGTCGAAAAAGATTACGGCACCGACTGCGAAATTCTGGCGGCCGGTTCCGATCCACAGCCACTCGGCGCACACTGACAAACGTCAGCGGAGGGACGCGCTTCTGCGCGTCCGCTCCGGGAAACCTGGAGGA
>JBKPQI010000072.1:0-8406 GCA_046733975.1 Verrucomicrobiota bacterium | reverse complement strand
TGTTTCAGCAAACTGAATGAATTCGTCAAAAATGATTTTTGCTTCTCAGGCATTAGATGTTTCCCCCTTGCGTTAATTCGCGAGCGCGCGCCGCACGGGATGCAATCAAGCCAGTCATCCGGGCGGTGACACGCTGCGATTCTGACTGGGAGGGGCGACTCCCAAGTCGCCTGCTAAAAAAGAGCAAACAATCACACGGACGTGGGTGTCGCCGCGCCCCGTCAAGATACGAAACTGAACAGCGCGAAGCTACTCCTTCTTCTTTTCCGGATCGACTTTGGGCAGATCTTGTTTGTTCTCGGTCAGAGTGCCGCTAAACGCCTGGATGAACGCGTTGCGAAAAACGTTGAAAATCGTCGTCATTACCGCTGCCTGCGGATTATCGAAGCTCCCGTTAAATGGCGCCTTGGTGCCGAAACGATCCTTGGGTTGATTGCGAATCAGCCGCGTTAATCCGCCGACAATTCCCTGCCACACAAAATCGATCGGATTATCGGAGTCGTGCGCCGGATTAAAAATGGCCATGTGATCAAACACCGGTTCGACGTAGCCGTGAAAGCGACCGCTGTTCGACGTCATTTCGGTCGCGAGCTTCAGTGTGCCGGCTTCAAAGGTGATGCCAGCATATGCTTTGGCAAAATCGTTTAGTTTAACCAAAGGCACATCAGTGGCCTCGCTGCGCAGGGTGAAGGTTGGTTTCTGGGCATAGGGATCGAGCGCAATTTGCGCACGCAAATCGCCGACCCGTAATGGCCGCCCTTCGATTTGGAGTTCCGCGACCATTGTTTTCGATAGCTTTTTGCTGTTGGTCAGATTTGTCGCCACCATCTCGATCCGATCAAAAGTGACATCGACGTCCGGCTTCTTCGAGAAATCGCGATAATGCACTTCGCCGTTACGTACGGTAAAACGATTGAATTTTAGCGGAAAGAGTTCCTTGATTTTTTGTGTCCACGGTTTGTCGACTCCGATCTGCGAATTTTCTTTGCTGGGCGCATTCACGAAATTCATTTTCGGCTCAAAGAAATCGATATTTCCGACAAACGCGCCGTCGAAAAGTGCGCGCCACTGCACAGAGAGGTCAACCAAAGGTGCCGAAAAAAATGGCACGGGCACGTGCCCGCTGGTTTTCACAATTTCGACGTGATGAATCTGATAAGCTCCGCGCCAGAGATGAAGAGTGACGGCTGCGACATGGCCCCGATACTCCGGCACTTCCGATAACTTCTTGTTCACATAATCGCGCACCCAGAACGGAAGCAAAGCTCGGACAATCACGAGCAGGGCGAGGAGAAACAGCCCAATGTAAAAGGGCGCGCGATAAACGTGGAACTTGCGCTTCATTTATCTCAGAGGGCGCACGGAATTACATCGCCCTCAAAAAAGAACGCGCTCCGCGAGCGAGCAGGAAGGATGTGCCGAAGTCCGAGGCGGACCGGCGTGATCCTGCCGCTCGCGCAGCATCCAGACCAATCTGCGCTTATGTGCAACCGCGCAACAGGAAGATCAATAACAGAATCGGAATCGGAATTCCGAGCAGCCACAGAAGAATGTACCCGGTGGCTGCTCGTTCCTTCACTCGATCGATCATTCTCATAGTCGTATCTCTTTCTGCACCATTTCGTATTTGCCCCCCAAAATGCGCGTGGCGGGGAATAGCATGAATCGTTTTATAGAGCGCGAAACATGATCGTCCTCGCTGGGTAGCGGCTCTGTGCCAGCGCAATTACCACAAGCTCCGCTGAGATAGCGGACGCTACAGTTCAGACCGGGTTGATGCTCGTGTGCTCCGGCGGCGCTGCGAACGGCGCTGCGAATTGTGATTCTGCGCTAACATACAGCGGCCCAGGGGGCGGGCTGCGAATTCGTCATAGGAGTTTCATTCATATGCCACGAACGAAATCGAAGACGAGCAAAAGAACAGTAGTTGAACCGCACAAAGGCGATCGCCGTTATGTGCGCCGGAACAGTCGCGGTCAATTCAAGGAAGAGGTTAATGTCGGCCGCTCGCTCGCAGCCGATCGTCGCCGGAAAGCACGCACCAAGGTCAAGGCCGGTCAGGGTGATCGCGGCGACGTCAGCCGATAAAGCTCGATGCCGCGACTGCGTCGCGCCAGCGAAACGGTAACGATAACGAATCCGGGCAAGGTTCTTTATCCCGGAGGCAAATTCACCAAGGCGGACGTTGTCGAGTACTATTCCCACATCGCGGCCGCGTTGCTGCCGCACCTGAAAAATCGGCCGGTGACGTTGAAGCGGTTTCCCGACGGTGTTTATGGTGAAGCGTTCTACGAAAAAGACGCCCCAAGTTTCACCCCGCGATGGGTTCAAACGTTTCCGGTACCACGACGCGAAGGTGGACCCGATATCAATTATATTCTAATTAACGACGTTCGCACATTGAAGTGGGCAGCAAACATTGCCGCCCTGGAACTTCATCCGTTCCTTCATCGCGTGCCACATCTTGACCGGCCGACGCACATCGTTTTTGACCTCGATCCCGGGGAGGGCACTAACATCCTGCAATGCGCCGAAGTCGCGTTCCTGCTGCGCGAGGTCTTGGAAAAACTGCGATTGAAATCTTTCCCCAAGGTCTCGGGATCCAAAGGCATTCAGCTCTATGTACCATTGAACGCAAGCGTGACCTATGCGGCGACGCAGCCCCTTGCGCGGGCTATCGCTCAATGGCTGGAGAAGACGTATCCAGACCGCGTCGTTGCCGACATGGCGAAAAATCTGCGCTTGGGAAAAGTGTTCATCGATTGGAGTCAAAATGCCGATCACAAAACAACGGTCGGCGTTTACTCGCTGCGCGCGAAACGACCGCGGCCATACGTTTCAATTCCGGTTCGGTGGCAGGAATTGACGAAGGCTGTTCGAAAAGCAGACCCCGGGTTGCTGGACTTCCTCCCGGCCGAAGCATTGCACCGCTGGAAACGCAACGGTGATCTGTTCGCGCCGGTCCTGAAACTGAAACAGCAATTCCCGCGACAATTCGCACTCGCAGAGACGGCCACGCCGAAAGCCAGAGCACCAGCCGCGCTCGAACAGTACGCGACGAAACGCGATTTCGCGCGAACGGCAGAACCTGCGCCAGCTGCGCCGCGCCGCAGCCGCCAGGGAAGCCGGCGTCGATTTGTCGTACAGAAGCACGCCGCCAGTCACCTTCATTATGATTTCCGGCTGGAGATGCACGACGTCCTCAGATCGTGGGCTGTTCCAAAGGGCATTCCGGTAAACGGAAACGAAACGCATACGGCGTTTCAAACCGAAGATCATCCGCTGGAATATCTGGAGTTTGAAGGAATCATTCCGCGCGGCGAATACGGCGGCGGGACCGTTATGGTCTGGGACATCGGAACCTACGAGCTCATCGATGGTAACTACTGGAAGGGATTTATTTCCATCTTTCTGCGCGGGAAAAAACTGAATGGCGAATGGACGCTGCAACGCATCGATAGTGAGGATGGGAAAATTAAATGGCTGCTGCGGAAGTCCGGTGAAAGCGCGAAACCAATTTCTGAACGACGCGACCGCATCTCAGCGGTGAGCGGACGAACCATCGATGAGATCGCCAGTGATCAATCGCGCGTTTGGAACAGTAACCGGAATGGCGATGTAAAAAAGCTGCCGCAAAAGAAGGTCGCGCGCGCTCATCCCGGCAAACTCCCGCAATTTATCAAGCCGATGAAAGCCACCGCGGTGAAGGAATTGCCGCAGGGAGAAGACTGGATTTATGAAGTGAAATGGGACGGTTATCGCGTGCTGGCACTAAAAGCCGGTGACGATGTGCGTTTGCTGTCGTTAAAGGAAAAAAATCTGAGCTCGGATTTTCCCGACGTAGTCGAGGCGGTGCGCAGTTTGACCGCGAACGTGCTCGCAATCGATGGTGAAGTCGTCGCGGTCGACTCCAAAGGGTGCCCGTCATTTCAAGCTCTGCAAAATCGCGCATCTAGCGGAAATAAATGGCAGATTGTTTATTACGCTTTCGACCTCCTCAATTTTGAAGGAGAAACCTGGACACAGAAACCGTTACGCGAGCGAAAGCAGAAATTGCGGACTCTTCTTGCAGACTCGGATGTTCGCTACAACCAGGAGCTCGCCGGTTCCGTCAGCGACATTGAAGAGACAATTCGCTCTGCCGGATTGGAAGGCGTCGTCGCCAAACGTCGCGATTCAAAATACCGTGCCGGCACGCGTGTCAGCTCATGGTTAAAACTGAAAACGGACAAAGCGCAGGAGTTTGTGATTGGCGGATACAAACCTGATGCGGGCAGCTTTCAATCGATTCTGGTTGGATACCATGACGCGGGCAAATTGCTCTTTGCCGGTAAAGTGCGTCAGGGATTCAACTCCGCATCGCGACGCCGCCTGTTCGCGACGATGCGTCCTTTCCTGATCGCGAAATGTCCGTTCGTCAATCTTCCCAGCAGCCGCAAGAGTCACTTTGGCGAAGGCATCACCGCCGACGAAATGGCAGAGCTGTGCTGGCTGAAGCCGAGATTAGTTGCGCAGGTAAGTTTTACCGAATGGACAAATTACGGCCTGCTCCGTCATGCAACTTTCGAGGGAATACGTGACGATAAGGAGCCGCGCGCGATTGTGCGCGAATTCTGATTAATCACGCATTATTGGAGGAGACAGGGAAAAAGCGCTGCTTATGAAACTTGACCGGCTAAAGCAGTCAAGTTTCTGCTTGCTGTCAAAGACGCAGGCTGTCCTTTTTTCCAACTCTGCGTTTGCGAGCTTCGGCCTTGCGTACCCTTTCAACCCATCCGCGAAGTTCGGCGAACGACATGAAGTTGACGATCCGATCAGGCGGAATCCTCGCTGCCATTGCCGCCACCAAAGCCAGATCGATGAACTCTAGCTGCCAAGGGTGGTGCGCATCCGTCCCCATCGAAATTCGTGTCCCACAGCGCTTCGCGATTTTGAGCAGGCTGAGATTTAAGTCCTGCCGATCGGGATATGCGTCGATCTCGACCGCTTTGTCTCGTCGAGCGGCTTCGGAGAAAACTGCTTCCCAATCCGCCCGTAAACCGAGACGATAATTGTAAATGCGGCCACGGGGATGGCCGAGAATTTGAATATCCGGGTTGCGAATGGCGGCGACATAACGTGCGGTCTGATCCTCCTTGCGACGCAAGGCGGAGTGAAAGGAGCCGAGAACGACATCGAGCGACTGCAACGCTCCTGGATCCATGTCGCCTGCGCCTGCGGGATTGAGGTTCAGCTCGATCGAACGTAAAACCGTCAGGTTTTTTCCAGATTGGCGAAACTCGCGATTAACAGCATCGATCTCGGCCGCCTGCTTTCTCAGTTTCGCCTCATCGATTCCATTCGCGATCGACAACCCTTTCGAATGATCGGTAATCGCGATGTATTCGTAGCCACGCGTTAGCGCCGCTTCCGCCATCGCGCGAACATCGGCCGAGCCGTCGCTCCAGGTGGTATGCATCTGCAAATCGCCGCGAAGACGCGCACCCCATGATGAGACTTGGGCCAGCCTTCTTCGACCTTCTGCCAGGGTGAAGAATTCCTTACGCAACGGTGACGGCCGGGACGGATGCTGTTTCTGCCGGATCCATTGTCGAATTTGTTTCTGCAAGAATGGTCCAACATGAGCAAGTTGGGTCAGAGGCTCTTTGCGCGCGACCAGATCTCGCGCTTCCACATCCCACAGAAACGCGCTGCGCGCAGCGCGGCGAAATGCGCGTTGCAAAACATAGGAAGCCTTGCTCGCTTCCAGTGAAAGGAGCTCGGCGATCTCGGCGTTATTGGGCGGAACCTCAGTATTCTTTCGCGATTTCCGGATCCGACTGTCTTTGTCGGCGGATCTTGCGGTCGCGTCGCTCGGCTCTCGAACTCTAGATTTGATTTTACTTCCTGCGCTTACGTCTCTGTTTTCTGACCAACTGCTCGGCGCGCTTCCGACCGTGCCGGCCGATAGGGCGGAATTGTTTACCGCGTTCCTGATTGTAAGAGATGAAGAAGTGCTCGATCTCCTTGAGAAGGGCCGGGCTGAGATCGGAGAGGGATTTTATGTCGGCATGCGTTTGTGATTTGGCCGCAACCGCAATCAAACGATCGTTGCGTTCTGTCTTGCCGTTCTCGCTCTGTTCCGCTTCAATCACTCCGAGCAGCCGCGATTCGATGAGGCACCCGCAGAAGGCTGGTTCATCCATCAAAACAAGAGCGTCAATCGGGTCGCCATCGTCCGCTACGGTACCTGGGATCGATCCAAAATCGAAAGGGAAAAGAGCGCCTTGAGGAAGAACACTCTTGAGCACATAGGTCTTGCGTTTCATATCGAAAGCAAACTTGCTGCGACATCCTTTCGGTGTGTCGATAATCACGTTCAAGTTGCCGGATTCGCGATCGAATGGAGGCAACGTCTTAAGCAGATTCATCGCCTATACAATTCGCATTCCACGGCGGGATTGCGCGGGAATGCTCGAGCCGTCTCGATCCCAGATTGTGGAGATTCGATACCTCAAAAAACTTTGTATTCGACACGCGTATTCCTTCGCTTCCGCGCGTTTCGTTGCTGGTGCCGTTGTGGGGAGACGCAAGGCAACCAGCGGCAGATCACTCAAAAAGACGAACAAACCGATGAAAGGGAGGTTATGAAATTAGATTCACTGGAGAAACTTTATGTCAACGAATTGCGCGATCTTTACAACGCGGAGAACCAACTGCTCAAGGCCTTGCCGAAAATGGCCAAGGGCGCTTCTTCTAAGGACTTAAAGGCGGCTTTCGAGAAACACCTGGAACAAACCGAGACCCATGTAGAACGGCTGGAACAAATTTTTGAAGAATTGGATCAAAGTCCAAAGGGCAAGACTTGTCACGGAATGAAAGGTTTGATCGAGGAAGGATCCGAAATTCTGGATGAAGACGGCGAGGAGTTAATTCTAGACGCCGGGATCATCGTGGCAGCGCAAAAGGTGGAGCATTACGAAATCGCGAGTTACGGAAGTGTTCGCTCGTTCGCGGAGCTACTCCAACGCAATAAAGACGCGACCCTTCTTCAAACTACTCTCGATGAAGAATCTGGAACCAATGAGCTGCTGAACGAACTAGCAGAAGACATCATTAATCCGGAAGCTTTGAGCGAAAGTCAGCTAGCGAGTGCCGGCTCCGACCGTTGACCCTCACGGTTTCTAAGAGGACAAACCAAAGTTGTCCCTGCCGCCGTGACGACGGCAGGGCTAAAGCTAAGTGCTTAATAGTTTCCGCGAGGAAACGGATTAGGCGCACCGGCTAGAGCCCACTGGAGCTGGCGATTTAACCGACGAAATCTTGCGTCTTGAGAACTCCGGTGCCGGAGTTTTTTATGATATGAATCCAAAACTCGACTGCTTTAAGCAGTCAAGTTTCTGTCGCCGCGGTGGGGTTAGCTGCGCTAGAGGATTCTTCGGCTGAAACCCGCACTCGACAGGATTGTCGGCGGGAATTCCGGTACCTGTGGAGCAAATCGACGCCGGCGGCTTGGACGCGGTCGCTTATTTCGATTCACAAACGCCGCCTGCCGGAGATCTTTGATTACCAGTTCTCGGAGGGCCGCGAAGGCGGGATGCCGGCGATTAGCCCGGAAAAAACGGTGGTAGCCGTTCGAGCGGCTCACGACCAGATCGATCGCGCTTAGCCTCTTCAATTCTCTCTGCACAGTTCGCAACGCTAGCGTGCTTTCTCGCGTCAGCTCGCGCACGTAAAACTCACGCGCCGGATTGAAAAACAATACTCGCACGATCTGCGCACGCACATCTGGAAACAAGGTCTGGAGAATCATACCCGGCCCGTGTAACTTGACTGCTTAAAGCAGTCAAGTTTTAACCGGCGAGGATGGTTTTTTGTTCTGCTATGGTCAGTGGGGGACCCCGTCCGCTCGCGATCTGCGCTAAGCTGCGACGCGCATGGAACGGACTGAATGAACCTGCCAAAACTTCGACGCGGCGTGGGGACGCTGCCTCTCGTTTTCATTCTCTTTTTCTGTACCTCGGGGGGGGCGTATTCCACTGAAACTCTGATTCATTCTGTCGGGCCTGGTCTCGGCCTCTTGTTGTTACTGCTGGTGCCAATTGTTTGGTCAATCCCGGAAGTACTAATCGTCGGTGAGCTCGCCAGCATGTTGCCGGAAGAAGGCGGCTATTATCGCTGGGTCGATCGCGCTTTTGGCCGTTTCTGGGCCTTTCAAAACGGATGGCTGACGTGGATGTACTCGCTCGTCGACATGGCGCTCTATCCCACCTTATTCAATCAATACGTATAACCTCTCAACGCTTCCCCTTCTTTTGCCCTTTGCATTCCGACTTCCGGTATTTACGTTTTCCGTTTTCAACCCTTTAATAGAATTCTATGGCCCACGTTGTCACCGAGAAATGTAACGGCTGCAAATTCACCGAC
>JBKPQI010000071.1:0-16380 GCA_046733975.1 Verrucomicrobiota bacterium | reverse complement strand
CATCGTGCGTGCCAAGCGAATTTTGCGCGGCGCAACGTCATGCGGTTGCATGACTTAACATCCGGCTCGGAGAATGGGCGTGCACGAAATCATTCCACCCTCGGGAAATCTCCGTCCCGAAAACGGAACATGATCCCAGATACGCTGCGGTATCGGCTTGGGTAGGGGCGGCTCACGAACCGAATCCGAGCCGGATTGGCGTTCGCAGGCGATCGAGGTCGATCGCCCTACCTGCGAGATGCGATGTTGCCTTTAGGCTGTGGCTGTTGCCGCTTTTTTCTTCGACTTCTTTTCCGCGCCCCCCGCTTGCTCGTCTTCTTTTTTCGGTTTGCGGGTTTTCTTTTCCGCAGCCTCATCGACATCCTGATCAATCACGATGGCGGCATCCACCCATTCCAGATAGGCAACCGGAGCGGCGTCGCTCTTACGTTGCCCGAGTCTTACGATGCGGGTATAACCGCCATTGCGATCGGCACTGCGCGGCGCGATTTCGTCGAACAATTTCTTAACGGCATCTTTCTGCCGCAACACCGAGAAAGCAGTGCGGCGAGCGTGGATCGACCCTTTCTTTCCCAACGTCACCATTTTTTCTGCCAACGGCCGGACGGCTTTCGCCTTGGCCAAAGTAGTACGAATGCGTTGGTGCTCAATCAGACTGCACACCTGATTAGCCAGCAACGCTTTTCGATGCTCGGCTGTGCGACCGAGCTTGATCGTTTTCTTCTGGTGTCTCATCGCGATTACACGCGCGGTTGTTGTTCGGTGCTGGCTCCGTTCGAGCTTACCGCATCAGTAGTGCCGACTGGAGTTTCCACCAGGCCGGGATCGAACTTCATCCCAAGTCCCAGCCCAAGCGCAGTCAATTTGTCCTTAATCTCGTTAAGCGACTTCTTGCCGAAGTTGCGATACTTCAGCATTTCCGCCTCGGTCTTTTGCGCCAACTGACCAACGGTGGTGATATTGGCGTTGTTCAAACAATTGGCCGCGCGCACGCTCAACTCGATCTCGTTCACGCTCATGTTGAGCAGCTTCTTCAGCTTCATATTCTCTTCGCTGACGCCGGCCGGAGTTTCATCAAACTCAATCACGTCTTCGTTGAAGTTGACGAACACATCGAGATGGTGCCGCAAGATTGCTGAGGCCTGAAGCAACGCGTCATCGGGCGTGAGCCGGCCATCTGTCCAGACTTCCAGGATCAGTTTGTCGTAGTCGGTGCGCTGGCCCACCCGAGTATGTTCCACGGCGTATTTCACTCGTGTCACCGGAGAGAAAATGGAATCAATCGGGATCAATCCAATCGGCTGATCGGGTCGCTTATTCTCTTCACCGGTCGCGAAGCCGCGGCCGACGCGCACTTCCAACTCGGCGTCAAATTTATGCTTCTTATCGAGCGTGCAGATGACCTGATCGGGATTGAGAATCTCGAAGCCTTGCGCGAGTTGAATGTCGCCGGCGGTAACTTCCCCTTCCTTGTTCACGCTAAGGGAGAGCTTGCGCGGCTCGTGCTCAGCCGCCTTGAACTTGATCCGTTTTAAATTCAAGACGATGTCTGTGACGTCTTCGACCACGCCGGGCAAAGTGGCGAACTCATGCTGCGCGCCGGTAATTTTAACCGCCGTGATGGCTGCGCCTTCGAGCGAGGACAGGAGCACGCGGCGAAGCGAGTTGCCCACGGTGTGGCCGTAGCCCGCCTCAAAAGGTTCCGCGACAAACTTCGCGTAAGTATCTGTTGCTCCCTTCTCCTCCTTTGAGAGCGTCTTAGGCATTTCAAACCGACCGTAACGAACTGGCATAATCTTAATAGTTAGCGAATTAACGAGTGAGCGATTCAGCGAATGCAGAAGGCAAATCGCCAGATCGATAAGTCATTAAATACTAAATTCCTTCCGCTGGGTTACCCCCGGCGAGTAAAGCTTCGCGTCCAGCGACGGAAACCCAGGGACCAACAGCGCAATTGATTAAAAACTCGCTGCGAAGTGGGGAATAAACACGGTTTGGGCGACTTTGCAACTCATCGTTCATCATGCCGAGCGGAGTCGAGGGATCCGCGTGCGGAAGCTTAAAGGTGAAGCCGCGGATCCCTAGGCTCTCGCTCGGGATGACCGCGCTATCATTCCTGCACGATCTCGTCCGGTAGCTCGTTAATCGTATCGGCAGTGCGGGGAAAATGCGCCGCCAATAATTTCCCTACTTCGCTGATCGCGAGAATGATGGCGCGATTAAAGTCCTCGTTTTTGAAATGGGCGCGCATGTCGCCAACCAACTTTTTCCAGAATTCCTGCCCGCATTTTTCATGGACGCCGACGTCGCCGACAACGGCGTACTTCTGTTCCCGCGGCGCGACAAAAATCAGAACCGCATTGCGGCTGCTTGTCTTTTGCATGCCGAGCTGAAAAAACTTTCTTTCCGCCCGCGACAAGGCGTCGCCTTCAAATTTCCATCGCTGGATAAAAACGCGTATTTGCCCTGAACTTTTTCCTTCCGCTTTCCTGATCGCCTGCACGATACGATTGTGATCAAGCCGGCGAAGAAAGCTGTGCGTCCGCATCCTGTTACCAACTCGAGCCGGCGCCGCCCCCACCAAAACTACCGCCGCCCGAGCTAAAACCCCCAAACCCACTGCTGCCGGAGGACCCACCCGACCAGCCACCACCGCCGCCCCACCCGCCAGTGACAAATGGTCCGCCGAATCCGGTATAACGATATCCGCCGAAGCGGCGAGAAGCGCGCATGATCAGCAGGATGACGATGACAATGATCAGAAACACCAACAGACCGCCAGCATTGCTATTCTCATTTGGAGCTTTTTCGGCTTTAGTGCGCCCGGTGCCTTTGTATTCGCCTCGAATGGCCTTGCAGATCAGATCGACGCCGGTGATTAGCCCCCCTTCGTAATCGTTCGCGCGAAACCGGGGCTTAATATGACGCTCCGTGATATCGAATGCGGTGACGTCGGGTAGCGCGCCTTCGAGCCCATATCCGACTTGGATGAACATCTTGCGATCATCGACGAACACGAAAAGAACAACGCCGTTCCGCCGATCCTTCTGACCCACGCCCCAGGCCTGGGCGACCCGTTGCGTGTAGTCTTCGATAGAAGAGTCGCTCTGCATTTTCCGATAAACCGCCACTACAACCTGGTTGGAGGTGTCGCGCTCGAATTGGGCCAGATCAGTATTTAGCCGTTCGGCAACTCCGCGCGAGACAACGCCGGCGTAATCGTTGAAATAATGGTCCGGCTTCGGCGGAATCGTTTCCGCGGCGTGCGCGATCGTCGCGAAAACGGCGATCAGAACAATTGTAAACCCACCTCGCCTCCACCCTGTGATGCCGAGCGAAGCCGAGGGATCCCGTCGCGTAATCTTAAAAGGAATTTTCACGGGATCCTTCGACTCCGCTACGCTTCGCTCAAAATAACACGCGAAGAAGATGTTATGGTGTTGCCGCCGCGGTTGCCGCCGGCGCTGGTGTCGGACTGCCAAAGTTAAAGTTTACCGTTGGCGCTTTTTCCGCCCCCGCTTCTGATTGGAAAAATGCGCGCGGTTTGAATCCAAACATCTTGTTCAGCAGGTTGGTCGGAAAAGTCTCCAGCGCGGTGTTCAATTCCTGCACCGCCGTGTTGTAATTGTTACGCTCTACTGAAATCCGATTTTCTGTGCCTTCCAATTGCGCCTGCAGATTCTGGAAGGCCTCGGTCGAGCGGAGTTGCGGATAATTCTCGCTCACTACCAGCAGACGGGAGAGCGCGTTACTCAGTTCACCTTGCGCTCGCTGAAATTCCTGCAGTTTAGCGGCATCCTCGGGCGCCTTGTTCGGATCGAGCTGGACTCTGCCGACGCTGGCTCGTGCATTGGTCACTTCCGTCAACGTTGATTTCTCAAAGTTCGCTGATCCTGCGACCGTGTTCACAAGATTAGGAATCAGATCCGCTCGCCTTTGGTAGACCGACTGCACATCCGCCCACTTCTTGTTAGCGTTTTGCTCGAGGTTAACCAGCCGATTGTAACTTCCGCAGCCGCTGAAACAGAAAATGGCAGCAACCGCCAAAAGCGCCTTTCCGATATTGAAGGAAGAAATTTTCATAATGTCGCGGAGACCGCGTCGGGTAGATGTTTTAGTAGATCATCCGCCAAGTCAATCCTGTGGAGTCGTGGCTGTAGCGGCAGCGGCTGATTCCGGCGCGCCGGACATCTGGTCGGCACCGGATCGACCGTCGCCAACATCAGCGGTGCCGCCGATGGTGGGACGCGGCCCGACTGGCAAATAACGGGTGCGCAACTCCTCGGCGTTCGGCAATTCGTCAAGATTGCGGAGACCGAAATGTTCAAGGAAAAACTGGGTCGTTTCGTAAAGCAATGGGCGGCCGGGCAGCTCGGCGCGCCCGCTGATTTTTACCAGCCCGCGTTCCATAAGATTTTGCAGGACACCTTCGATGGTGACGCCGCGTACGGCTTCGACATCCGCACGAGTGATCGGTTGACGATAAGCGATGATGGCAAGCGTTTCGAGTGCCGGGGGCGAAAGACGGGCCGGTTTCGATCCGGGAAAAAGCTGACGGACCCAGCGCGAGCAATCGGGATGACTAACCAATTGCCAGCCCTCTGCTTTCTCCATGAGTTGAAAGCCGCGCGGTGTCAGAGTGTAATCGGTTTTCAATTGGCCAAGAGCAGCCGCGACTTCCGCTTCTTTGACGCGTCTGAATTCATTTGCAGCGAGCTCTTCATTGTCTCCGGCGCTGGTCAGCGCATCGCGTAGTTCGGACGTGGTCAGCGGTTTTTGTGCGCTGAAGAGTAGCGCTTCAATTACCTGGATAAGTGTCATGACGAAATTGCGGGTGTCATCCTGAGTCGCGAAGACCAAGAAGGACCTCCCTTTTCGGCGTGGGTGCCACAAGCTACTTTGTGCGTCACTGGAGCGATCGTGAGATCCCTCACTGCGTTCGGGATGACAGCATCGTAAGTTTTTACGGTCATAAATGTTTGTCGCCCGGAACAAAGGCCGAGGGATGCCGCGAGGTAATCTTAACGGTCGCGCATCGGGATCCCCTCGACTTCGCCCGGAATGACGCGGTTTGAAGACTGCGCTTCATTACGCCCCAATCGCCTGCTCGATCGCTTCCGCGATCCGGTTTGCCTGCCGGTCAATTTCGTCGCGTTCGCGGCCTTCAATGAGCAACCGAATTTTCGGTTCCGTGCCCGAATAGCGCAAGAGGACGCGCCCTTTGCCGGAAAGATTGCGTTCGGTTTCGCCGACCAACTTCATCACGCCAGCCAATTCCTCCAGTGGCGGCTTGTGTTTCACGCGCAGGTTCCGCTGCGCCTGCGGATATTTGTTGAGACAACGCTTCAATTCACTCAACGGTTTTCCGCTCTCCTTCATGATGCGCAACACCTGCAGAGCGCTGATGATCCCGTCGCCGGTCGTGGTGAAATCGCGGAAAATCATGTGACCGCTTTGTTCGCCACCGACATTCAGGTTCCGCGCCATCATTTCTTCGAGCACGTATCGGTCGCCGACTTTGGTGCGAACCACTTTCCCGCCATGCTCAGCCAGTACTTCATCGAGACCGAAATTGCTCATGACGGTCGCAACTAATGTATTGTCGCGCAATTTTTTCGCGCGCAATAAATCGACGCTCGCGATCGCGAGGATTTCGTCACCATCGACGAGTTCGCCATTCTCATCGCAGAGGAGGACTCGATCGGCATCGCCGTCGTGAGTGATGCCGATGTGGGCGCCGATTTCGCTGGTCACGCGCTGAATTTCTTCGGGATGCGTGCTGCCGCAATCCGCATTGATGTTAGTGCCATTAGGATTGTTGTGAATGACAGTGAGGTCGGCGCCCAACTCGCCGAGAATGCAGGGACTGGATTTGTAAGCGGCGCCGTTTGCCACGTCGAGAGCGATCCGCATCTTCTCCAGCGTCATTCCGCGCGGGAAACTTTGCTTGGCGAATTCAACGTAACGACCGAGAGCGTCATCAATGCGGGTCGCGCGCCCAATTTTCCCAGCGGTCGGCCGGATCGAATCGATCTCGCCGCTAAAAACGAGCTGCTCGATCTGTTGCTCAACCTGATCGTCGAGTTTGTAGCCGTCGTGTCGGAAAAATTTGATGCCGTTATCAGCGTATGGATTGTGGGACGCGGAAAGGACGATGCCGGCGTCGGCCCGGAGCGAACGGGTAATGTAAGCGACTCCCGGCGTAGGTAACGGCCCGATAACGAGGACGTCGACTCCGAGCGAAGTAATGCCGGCCACGAGCGCATTCTCCAGCATGTAACCGGAAAGCCGGGTGTCCTTGCCCAGCACAATTTTCGGTCGCGTATCACTTGGATGCGCACGCGGATTCAACTTCATGAAAACATGAGCGGCGGCGCGGCCGAGCTTCAGCGCAGTTTCCGCGGTAACCGGCTCAACATTTGCCACACCGCGAACCCCATCCGTCCCAAAAATCTTCCTGCTCTCGCTCATCGCGTCAATTCAACTGCTGGAATCGCGGTTCGTAAATCGCAAACTGTCGCTGTCTGAAGGCGAAAGCCCAATTCGACAGGCTAATTTGATGTCTCACAAATAACTGTATCAACGCAGGTGGGTCGAGCAGTCCCTTGCTCGATGCCGGGATATTGGCGGCGGAGCGGCCGATCCCACCGCCCTCACGGATTGACAACATCTTTGTGCCGGGCGCGATCGCCGTAGAAAACGCATTCATCCTCGGCGCACGGCGTCGCCACCCATCGCAGCGGAAATTTTCCCAAAGTCCACATTGTGGAGAATAAACCGCCCCCATTGTCTTTATTCCCCTTTGACAATGTTGCCCAGTTTATTGTCGGTGCCGATAACGGGAGTTAAATAAATTCCATCAACCGGGACTGCCCAACGTCCCGAAGTCGTAAAACTCGTTGGACCGTTCGATCGTATCCGGGAGCCATACACTGCGGCGATCGGCGTACCAGGCCACGGCCCAAGGCATGTCCGAAGCAATGATTTCATTCGGCTCCATCCATTCATTGGGGAGGGGAAAAGCATCAGCAGTTGAGGCAGCCCGCTCAGCGAGTATTGCCAAAATGAATTGCAGAGGAGGACAACGCGCGGTCGAATGAAATTTGTTGTCCAACCTTGTCGGCCCGCAATGTGACGACCGATTTGCGCCTGGTCCATCGCCTGAGAAGTCGCCAGACCGGCGAAATAATACAGATGATACACTCCGAATGCCGCGATCACGACAACGGCAAGGACGGCCTTAGTCCACACTCTGGTATGACCTGTTTCCAGCCTGTGGACGGTCTTTTGAACGAAATCGGCGCCGCCCGGCATGATTTATTTCGTGCGCTTCCGGCGGCTGGTTCCGCCAGTGGCGACCTCGGACTTCGCGGCTCGCGCTTGTTCGCGCACATTTAGACCTTGTGCATTCATTTCGTTTAGCTTGCGGTGCAGGGTGCGACGGCTAATGCCGAGCTGATGCGCAGCAGCAGTAATGTTTCCTCCGGTGGAAGCAAGTGCCTGGGAAATGAGGCGCTTTTCCGTTTCCGCCAAATCAAGCGGATTAACTTTGTCTGAAACTGTGATCGCGCCCGTTGCCGCTCCGGCGGCATCGCGAATGGCGCGCGGGAGATCGCGCACTGTGACCTTGGGGCCGGTCGCCATCACCACGCCGTGTTCGATCGCGGTCCGTAGCTCGCGGATATTTCCGGGCCAGTCGTAGGCGAGCAGCGTATTCATGGCATCGGTGGTGATGTCGAGCAGCGGCTTTTCATTCGCTTTCGAGAAATGACGCAGAAACGATCTAACGAGAACTGGGATGTCCTCCTTGCGGGCACGCAACGGGGGCATGGTGATGCGAACAACGTTGAGCCTGAAATAAAGATCGTCTCGAAATTTTCCCTCGCGCACCAGTTGCTCAAGGTTCTTGTTCGTTGCTGCGATCACTCTGACATCGGCGCGTAAGCTTTGCGTGCCGCCGACGCGCTCGAATGCTCGCTGCTCGCTCATGACACGCAACAACTTGACCTGCGTGCTCGCGTCAATCTCCCCGATCTCATCCAGAAAAATGGTGCCGCCATTCGCCTGCTCGAACCTGCCGATTCTGCGCTCGTGCGCCCCGGTAAAGGCCCCACGTTCATGCCCGAACAACTCGCTCTCCAGCAGCGTCGGCGAAAGTGCCGCGCAATGCACCACCACAAATTTCGCGTGATTGCGCCGGCTCAGGTTGTGAATGGCGTGGGCGGCGAGTTCCTTGCCCGTACCGCTCTCTCCTTCGATCAACACATTGGCTGAGGAAGGCGCGACCTGTCGGATGGTATCAAGCACTTCGCGCAGGGCGAGCGATTCACCGAGAATGTTTTCCAGACCGAAGCGGTCGTCGATTTGCTGACGCAAAGTCCGATTCTCCTGCTCCATCCGCCGGGATTGCAGCGCACGTGCAATCAGGATTTCAACCTTGTCGAGGTTGAGAGGTTTAGTGACAAAATCGTAAGCACCGCGTTTCATCGCTTCGACCGCGGTATCGACCGAACCGTAAGCGGTCATCATGATGCAGATGGGCGGGTGCGGCATTTTCAGGGCGCGCTCGATCAATTGCATGCCGTCCTCGCCTGCGAGGCGCAGATCAGTCAGAAGCACGTCGACCGTTTCGCGCTCGAGCACACTGATTGCGCCGCCGATATCCTCCGCGACATAGACATCGTATTCATCTTCCAACAAACGTCGTAGCCCATCGCGAGTATGCTTTTCGTCATCGACAATCAGAATCGTTGGCTGCATTCCGAACTAGTAAGGTGGCCGAGTTTCAGGAGAGGACAAATTGTCACAGTGTTCGACCCCCGAACGCACTAACTTTGGTCATCTATCGCCATAGACGAGATCCCTCGCACATCTACGCGCCGCGGGATGATAAGCAGTCAAACGTTTGCGTTCTTCTTGGATTCTACTACTTACCGGTTCGCATTCCGATCGCCCGCTTCCAGCATTCGTACCCGTTGCTCGCTGAATGGTAGCCGAATGGTCAGGGTCAAGCCTTTGCCCTCGGAGCTTTCGATTGCCAGCTCGCCGCCATGTTCCCGGACAATGCGTCTAACGATTAATAGACCGAGCCCAGTACCGCTTGACTTGGTGGTGTAGTACGGTTCGAAGACGTGGCTTAACGCTTCGGCTGACATTCCGCCGCCATTATCGATGAAACTGACTCGCACATGCGATTCATCGCGATCAGTGCGGATTCGTAAGATGCCGCGCCGTTTCATTGCTTCGAAACTGTTTTTGATCACGTTATAAAACGCCTGCTTCATCTGGTCACGATCCAGCTGCAGGAGCGGCAAATCGGAGTGCAGTTCCGTCTCGACCACGATGTCGCGCGCTTCGATCTCAGCAGAAAAGAAACGCACCGCTTCTTCTACGATATGGTTGATGCTTTCCCGCCGAAGCTGGGGACGGGACGGTCGGATGGCGCGGAGAAACTGGCTGACAATCGAATCGAGTCGATTGATTTCCCCCCGGCAAATATCAATGGAGTGCTGAAGCTCGTCCCGCGTTTTGCCTTTCACTTTGCGCGCCTGCCGTTCCATCAACTGCAAATGGATGTTCAGAGAGTTAAGTGGATTCCCGAGCTCATGGGCCACGCCGGCCGCGAGCAACGTGAGCGCGTTCAACCGCTCGCTCTCGATCGTTTTTTCCGCCGTGCGCCGACTCTCCGTGATGTCGCGCATGATAATGGCGTAACCGACCTGGTCCGCGCGCGTTGCTTCCCGTAATCGCGCGTCCGGCTCGGACCCGCGGTCAGCGTGCGCGGCTACACCTGCGTCCCGCGGTTCGATCAGAAGCGGCACGATATAGAAGTTGATGAACCGGTTGCGTGGATAAAAAATTTCAAGGTCGCGCGTGACCGGGCCGCCGCTGTGGGTCAGCGCGTTCCAATCGAGACCTCGCACCCGCTCGCCGAGTAATTTGCCGACCGAATCTTCGCCCTCGAGTCCAAAAAGCTCGCAGGCGGCGTCGTTCAAGTAAGTGATGCGTCCGGACGAGTCGGTAACAATGATTCCCTCCTGGATGGCATTGAAAACCGTCTCGAGAAATCCTTTCTCCTGCGCGAGGCGCAGCAAATAATTCTGCACCTCCTCCGGCCCGATCTTACCGAGCCGCCCAATCAATTTTTCGAGAAACCCAGCTTTCATATAAAGCGCGTCATCCCGAGCAAAGTCGAGGGATCCCGCGGCGCTACGTTAAAGCTTTCGCAACGGCGTTCCTCGGCTCTGCTCGGGATGACAGCCGAACTTAACGCGCGCCGTTGTGCACGGGCTCGGGAACCTGTCCGGTTTCTGCTTCGGCGCGTTCTTTCAAGGCAGCTTTGCGCGAGAGCTTGACCCGCCCCTTGTCGTCAATGCCGATGCATTTCACCCAAATGACGTCGCCCACCTTCGCGACGTCTTCGGTTCGTTTGACCCGGAAATCGGCCAGCTCGGAAATGTGCACCAGCCCGTCTTTGCCCGGGAAAACTTCCACAAACGCGCCGAATTCCTTCGTTGAAACGACGCGACCCTGATACGTCTGGCCGATTTCAATCTCGCGCGTCATTCCACCAATGATTTCCTTCGCCCGCGCCATGGATTCGCCGCTGGTGGCATAGATGTGCACCGAACCGTCGTCTTCAATGTTAATTTCGGCACCCGTTTCAGCCACGATACCTTTAATTGTCTTGCCGCCGGGACCGATGAGCGCGCCAATCTTCTCCGGATTGATTTTGACCGTCTCGATACGTGGCGCGTATTTCGAAAGTTCCGATCTCGGTTTGTCGATTGCCGCGCGCATGATCTCCAGAATTTTGCTGCGCGCTTCCTTCGCACGCTGAATCGCCTCCGTCAGAATTTTCAAGCTGATGCCGGGCAACTTGAGGTCGAGCTGATAGCCGGTGACGCCCTTGTCGGTCCCGCAAAGTTTGAAATCCATGTCACCGAAATGATCTTCCGAACCAATGATATCGGTCAGCAATTCGTAGCGTTTCAGTTGATCGCTGTCGTATTCCGTAACGAGACCGACTGAAATTCCCGCTACCATGTCTTTGATCGGCACGCCCGCATCCATGAGCGCTAGCATTCCGCCGCACACACTCGCCATCGAAGTCGAACCGTTCGATTCCATGACTTCGCTGGAAACACGGATGGCGTAGCGAAAATCATGTTCGCTTGGGACGACCGGCTCGATCGAGCGTTCGGCCAATGCGCCGTGGCCGATCTCACGCCGGCTGGCACCCCCGAATCTGCCGGTTTCACCGACAGAAAACGGCGGGAAATTGTAATGCAGTAGAAAGCGTTTCGATTGCTCGCCACCGCCGTAGGCATCGATCATCTGCGCTTCTTCAATCGGCGCCAGGGTAGCGAGCGCTAAGGCCTGAGTTTCGCCGCGCTGAAAAATGGCTGAGCCATGCGCGCGAGGCAACACTGCGACTTCACAGCTGATCGGACGCAAGTCCTGATAACCGCGCCCGTCCATTCGCTTCTGTTTTTCAAGAACACTAACGCGGAATGCCTTTTTCTGAACGTAATCGAACGCTTGCGAGATCGCGAAGTCATCGGCTTCCGGATATTTCTGCAAAACCGCAGCTTTTACTTCCTCACGCAGGGCATCGACTGCCTTGGACCGCGCGACCTTGCCTTCGGTATAAAGCGCCCCCTCGATTCGATCGCCCGCAACCTGATAAGCGATCTCGAGCAATTCCGGCTTTACACTCAAAAGCGGCATCTCACGCTTCGGTTTTCCAACTTGGGCAGCGAGTTCCTTCTGCGCGCGGATCATCTCGCGCGCGTGTTGGTGTGCGAACTCCAGTGCTTTGATAAACTCAGGTTCCGGCAACTGGTTGGCCGCGCCTTCGATCATGACGACGTCGTTCTCGGTGCCGACGTAGATCAAATCGAGATCGCTTTGCATGCGTTCAGCGTGGGTGGGATTGGCGACAAACTGTCCATTGACCCGGCCAACTCTCACTGCGCCGATTGGCCCCTTGAACGGAATGTCGGAGACGCACAGCGCGGCAGAGGCGCCGTTGATCGAAAGGATATCCGGATCATTTTCGCCATCGGCGCTGAGCAGGATGGAAATGACCTGAGTATCGTAGAAATAACCCTGGGGGAAGAGTGGCCGCAATGGCCGGTCTGTCATACGTGACGTGAGCGTCTCCTTTTCCGTAGGGCGTCCCTCGCGTTTAAAATAACCACCGGGAAACTTTCCCGCCGCCGCCGCTTTTTCGCGGTAATCGACCGTGAGCGGGAAGAAATCCTGGCCTTCTTTGATGACGGTAGCCGAGACTGCGCTCGCCATGACCATGGTTTCACCGCAGGAAACGACGACCGAACCGTCGGCCAGTTTCGCGATCTTTCCTGTATCAATAGTTATCGAATGGGCGCCTATTTGCGCCGTGACCTTGTGTTGCATTTTTAGCTTTCTGGATGTGCGAGAATCCAGGCCGGTCACCCTGATTGTAGGTGTCAATTCCGAAACGCGGTTCGGCCCTGAAACCTAAAACCCAAGGTGTCTGTTCGGCCTGGTCTTGCAGGTTAATTTTCGTCCGACTAGTGCCGGAGGTTCAGCTTGTCGATCAACTTCTTGTATCGCTCGTTTTTCGAGCGACTCAGGTAATCGAGCAGGCTGCGGCGTTGCGCAACCATTTTCAAAAGGCCGCGCCGCGAAGAATGGTCCTTCGCATTCGTCTTAAGGTGTTCGGTCAATTGCCCAATCCGTTTCGTTAGCAACGCGACTTGCACATCGGCGCTGCCCGTGTCCTTCTCATGCAATTGGAACTCCTTGAGATCCGCCGTTCCGGTGTTCTCAGCCATAAACGAGGTCGCTATTGTAGATTAAGTCTGTCGAATGGCAAGTCTGGTCGGACGATACAACGTGTCGACAGCTAAATCCCGCGCCACGACACCCGTCGACTGGACATCTTGACGGGTTTGCCTGAACGTCATCCTTCCAAAGGGTGTCATCCTGAGAGCCAAGGATCTTCCCAATAGGGCCAGGCCAATTTGTGTCAGCTCGTGTGATCACACCAACAATGAGAGATCCTTCGCCGTCTACGCGGCTCGGGATGACACCGCGTCAGTGACCTTTGCGCTTGGCCGATCCAATCAAGGCGTGACATTTTTAATGCAGTTATTATTTTCGACCTCCTGCTCGATTTGATGATGCCGTATGTTCGATGGCTTTTCTGTCCTGGAATCACTTCGCTCCGATGACAAACAAAGATTGTTGCCGGTCGTGATTCTGACCGCCGGCATCAATGGTGAGTCACATATCGTGCCCTGCGCGCCGGTGCTTTGACTTCCTGCTTGAACCGCTCGATTTGACCGAAGTGCTGCTGCGCGTCCGGCTTTTGATGGAGCGGCGCAGAATTGAAGACTAATTGCAGCAGCAGAAGCAAAGGGCCGGGAAAGATCACGATCGAGATCATCGACAACGGTGTAGGGCTGGAAAGAGAGTCGCTGAACAGAATATTCGAACCATTCGAGCAAATCGAGGCCAAGCACGAGGGGTTGGGACTTGGACTGGCGATTTGCAAAGCGATCGTCGAGATGCACGGCGGAAAAATTTTGCCGCGCATAGTGCGGGCTTGGGCGAAGGCGCGACGTTCATCGTCGAGCTCCCCTTAGAAGAGCCCGAGGATCGCACGTTGCGAATCAGAGTTGCTGGCGATTTTGCACCTGTTGCTGGGACCCAAAACCACGCATCGCAGGATCGTCTTGAATGGCATTCGCGAAGTATTGATGTCATTCTCACGAATAGCGGGGTTGTCCATGACGAAGGCGGAGCAACAGCAACACGACGAACACGGCCCGTTCACCTACCGCGACGCACGTCGTCTTCTCGTTCTCATCGTGCTGCTTATCGTGGGCTGGCTACTTCTGCGCGCTCTGGTTCCGGTGCTGTTGCTCTTCGGAATTGTCACCTTGCTGGCGATGGTCCTTAACCCGCTAGTGGTTGCTTTGGAACGACGGCGGATTCCTCGTCCCGCCGGGGTTGCTCTTGTTTTGATCACACTGGCGGCGATTGCAGTTCTGGCCGTGGCGGTGGCAGTTCCGACCTTTAATAACGAACTACAGTCGCTCATCCAGCGGATTCCCGGCGCCTGGCAATCGATTCGTGGCCAGATCGGCGATTTCGCAGGTCGCTACCCCGCCCTACAGAACGCATTGCCGCAAGCGGATCAAATTGCCACCACCGTCGGCAATCAGGCCGGAACCATGGCGAACGTGCTCCTTCGTTCGACCCTCGGCCTGGTGGGCGGTGTTTTTGTTTTCGTTTTTTCCCTGCTCGTCCTGATTTTTGTCCTGGCGAATCCAAAGCCGCTCATCGCCGGCTATCTTGCCGTAATGCCGGATCGCCATCGCGACAAAGCACGACGTACTCTTATTCGAATGATGGACCAAATGACCGCCTGGGCGAGAGGCGTGGCCATTAATGGTGTGATCACGGGCGCGTCGACCGGCATCCTGCTGTGGGCAGTGGGCGTGCAGCCGGCTTTCGTTTTCGGCGTACTCGCATTTTTCGGCGAGTTCCTGCCAAATATCGGTCCCGTCCTCGTCGCGTTCCCTGTCCTTTTCGTTGCCTTGAGTATCAGCCTGACAAAATTCTGGCTCGCCCTTGCCGCTATCCTGTTTGTGCAGCAGATCGAGGTAAATTTTCTGGTGCCTTACATCCTTGGCAAAGAAATGCGGCTGAACCCGGTGATGATCTTGTTTTTTACCGTCTCAATGGGGTGGCTTTTTGGATTAGCCGGCGCAATTCTGGCGCTGCCCGCGGCGGCGCTGACGAAAATCGCGATTGAAGAATTTTATTTGCGCCCGCGGCAAGTGGATTACGCTCCGCTCGAACGCGAAGCTAACCAAATTATCCGCAGCGAAACCGCGCACGATAATCTTCATATATGATTCGAATTGTTCTTTTGCTCCTCGGGGCGGCTTTGGCCAGCACTGCCTTTGCTCAGAAAATCTCGCTCGTCGGCGGCACAGTGATTAATCCGGCTGATGGCAAAACGATCGCAAATGCCGTTGTCGTCATTAATGGCGACAAAATTGAGAGCGTTGCCAGTCGGAAAGAGAGCGGAGTTCCAACCGGATCTAAATGGGTTGAATGCGATAAGAAATTTATTTTGCCCGGCTATATTGACACCCACGTCCACTTTTTCCAATCGGGCGATTTGTTTACGCGACCTGATGGGGCGGATTTTAACAGCGTGCGGCCGTACAAAGATGAGGTCACCTGGATCAAATCGCATCTCGCCGATACCTTCGCGCGCTATCTTCGTTGCGGCATTACCAGCGTGGTCGACGTGGGCGGCCCGATGTGGAATTTTGAGGTCCGAAAAACTGCTAATGGGACAGCGAAAGCGCCACGTGTTGCGGTAGCTGGTCCGCTCATTTCCAGTGTCTCAAGAGAGAAGCTCGATCTGGGCGACCCGCCCATCGTTAAGATCGATACCCCTGATCAGGCACGCGAGTTCGTGCGCAAACTTTCCTCGCAAAATCCAGATCTCGTTAAAATCTGGTATATTGTCGACGAGGATCATCCGGTTGATTCCTTCCGGCCGATCGTTCGTGCGACTATTGAAGAAAGTCACGCCCATGAGATTCGGGTGGCAGTTCATGCCACCGAATTGGAAACGGCACGCGCCGCGGTCGAAGAAGGTGCCGACATCCTGGTCCACAGCGTCATCGACAAACCGGTCGACGACACATTTGTCAAATTACTGAAAGATCGGCATACCATTTTGTGTCCGACGCTCGTCGTATTCGAACGGTATGGTCTTGTTTTTGCCAACAAGTTGAACCTGACGCCGGAAGAAAAAGCCTGGGGCAATCCGGAAGTGATCGCTTCGCTCGATGTGACGAAGATTCCGCAGGACAAACTGCCGGATCGCATCAAAACTGCGCTGACCAAACCGGAGGAAGTACTCGATCGGATCAAGAAAACCTACGATGTCGCGTTGAAGAACCTGAAGACGCTGGAGGATGGCGGCGTCACCATCGCGGCCGGGACGGACGCAGGAAATATCGGCACGATTCACGGCCCGGCATTGTTTCGCGAGTTCCAACTCATGAAAGAAGCCGGCCTGACCCCGATGCAAATTCTGCAATGCACCACGGCCAATGCGGCGCAACTGTTCGGCGGCGACATTGGTGCGCACATCGGGAAGATCGAAAAGGGATATTTCGCTGATCTGGTGGTTTTGAACTCAAATCCGGCCGCCGACATTGCGCGCACCTCGGATATCGACACCGTCATCAAGAACGGGGTGATTTATCCAGCGGATGATCTACTTCCGAAATAAGTCAATTGAAGGAACCCCAAACCATGGCTGAAGTAACGATCGAAACAATCAAGAACGGACCCTACATC
>JBKPQI010000070.1:0-5942 GCA_046733975.1 Verrucomicrobiota bacterium | reverse complement strand
AGGCATATGGAAAAGCCACATGGGTCAAATCTAAACATCTAACATTTCGGGCGACGAAAGGTGCGGCTTTCAGCGAACAAGATTAGCGATCACCATTGGAGATCTTTATTTGGGTCGACATCGCAGGCGTATCCCGGCAGTATTAGCTGTCGACACGGCTGGGATCGCGGGAAATCTTACAATGCGGACGTACAAAGATCGGAAGGTATCGGGCGCTTGCGGCTGCTGTCTGGTGCCGTTCATTCTTTTGCTGATAATTTTTGTCGCAGCGGTTGTTTGTACCTCGCTGGTGTGGCATGCGAGCTTGCCTGGCAGCTGGGAATCGATGCGCCATGATCATTTTGACGCCTATCGCGCTGGCTTTCAGCAGGGCAATATTACAGGCGAAAAGTACGCTTCACGCGGTGAGGCTGAACCGGAAGATCTTAACGACTTGGCCTGGCGTGAAGCCGAACGGCTGCACGTCACCCGCGACCGGGCCCAATGGACGAAAGGTTTTCGCGACGGGTTCGCTCGCGGATTCGAAAGCTCCAATAAACAAGCGCTTTTGAAGGGCTTCTTCTACGTTTCGACTCTGACCGGCTGAACTGTCGCGGGAAAATCCACCTGGCTGTGTTATTAAAAGCTGAAAGACTCAACGGAGCGACTTGGGTCCCAGCCGGACTGGCGGTTGTTTGAGGGTTAAGGAACGGAAACATCGACAGTTTTCAATTATCGCCGAAGCGAATTCGACCGCGTAAGAATTTGTACATTCATATTTAGCAAACTGAGACGGTCGCCCCAGCTTGGTGGTACGGGCGGTCCTGATTATCGCCACATCGGCAAACGGGGCGGCGTGCGTTTACCTATGCATGCTGGCAATGAATTACCGCGGACCGTTACGCGTCCGCATCGACAAAAAACCGATGCCCGAAATCTTGCATCCGCAGGACGCCATCGTTCGGGTGACGCGCTCGTGCATCTGCGGCTCAGACCTTCATTTATATAACGGCTCGGTGCCGGATACGCGGCCCGGGATGACTTTCGGTCACGAGTTTACCGGGATCGTGGAGCAGGTCGGCCCGGAAGTGCGAAACCTAAAACCAGGCGATCACGTGCTTGTGCCGTTCAACATCGCTTGCGGCCGCTGCGTTTTTTGTCAGCAAGAACTTTACGGGAATTGCCACGAGTCCAACCCGGAAGCGACCGCGGTGGGCGGGATCTTCGGTTACTCGCATACGGCCGGGGGTTACGACGGTGGCCAGGCCGAATATGTGCGGGTGCCGTATGCCGACGTGAGCCCGACCGTGATCCCGGAGTGGATGGATCCCGATGACGCGGTGCTACTAACTGACGTGGTGCCAACCGGATATCAGGCCGCGGAAATGGGTGGTATCCAGCGGGGCGACACGGTGGTGGTTTTCGGCGCCGGTCCCATCGGCATCATGGCGGCGCGCTGCTCCTGGCTGTTCGGCGCCGGCCGGGTGATCATTATAGATAAGCTGGATTATCGGCTGGAGTTCGCGAGCAGCTACGCGCCATGTGAAGCCTACAATTACAAGGAGCTTGGCGATCCGGTGGTGTTCTGTAAACGGACGACCGGTTGGATGGGCGCGGACGTGGTCATCGACGCGGTCGGCGCTGAAGCGACGGGCAGCGCGCTCCAAACAACTCTCGGTCGCAAGCTGCTGATGCAGGGCGGCTCGGCCACGGCGCTGCATTGGGCGATCAACTCGGTGAAGAAAGGCGGGATCGTCTCCATCGTCGGCGTCTATGGACCGATCGATACGCTCGTCCCAATCGGCAACGTGGTGAACAAAGGCCTGACGATTCGCGCTAACCAGGCATCAGTAAAACGGCTGTTGCCACGCCTGATCGAGCATGTGCGAACCGGCGTGATCAAACCGAAGCCGATCATCTCGCATCGGGTGCCGCTGGAGTATGTAGCGGACGCGTACCGGATTTTTTCAGCGAAGTTGGACAACTGCATCAAGCCGGTGTTGCTGCCGCCATCGGTGAGGAACGGAGGCTAGGTTTATGGTGGTCGACAAAATTATGATTGATCCGGAGACGGTGCCCGGCTGGGGCGTGGACGCTGACCCGGAGAACGATCCGGTTTACCCGATCAAAAAGCGGAACAATGGTGAGCACGCCGGCTACTCGTGGCAGCGGCCGGCGCAACAGCGCGCGACGGTCGAGGTGCTGCATTCTAACGAACGGCCGAACCTCGCGGCGGTTTTCGGAACGGTGACTCCGCCTCGCTTTTTGAGCGGGGTCCTTCGACGCCTGGCATTCAGATACAGCGAATCGAGCTACGGGCACTGGTTGCCGTTGATGGCGGCGGATCGTGTGGGCGTGATCGAGGGAATTTTCCGTGACATCTTTCATGGCCGGCCGCCGAACGTATTCGTGGAACGCGGCTGGCGTGCTGACTGGCAGCACAATCGCGCAAGTCTCATCGGCCGGATCGCGCTGCGGCTGGCGTTAATTGCTGGGATCGTCTCATTATGTCGGCGCTGGTCGCGGCTTCAAAAGAATTGAGAGTTGATAGGTGACAACGCAAAGCTCCGATGGGAGCCACGCTGCTTTACAGAGCTGAGGGCGATCGCGAGGGCGCGATCTCCGACACGCGAGTTCCAAGCTCTCCACGGCGAGTCTGCGACCCGAGGGGTGTTCGCGTATGCTCCCCCACTCCAAGACGCACGGAACTCGCACGTCATGGCCTGGTTTGACTCTCGAGGGCGAAGGGTATGGTGACTTATGACAATGTCATCCATTTTTGGTCGGCAAATTACTGGCGTGCTTGGTGCGACTGTCCTCATCATTGGTTTCGCGAGAGCTCAGGAGCAGCAGCCACCCGTCCAGTTCCCGCAGGCGAGTCAGCACGCGGTGGTGAAGCAGCGCGTCGGGTTGACCGATATTGAGGTTGATTATTCCCGCCCTAACAAGAACAAGCGCGAGATCTTTGGTGGTCTTGTGCCCTGGGACAAGGTCTGGCGGACGGGCGCGAACGCGGCCACCAAAATCAGTTTCAGCGATGCAGTAACGATTGGCGATAAACAAGTGGCGGCGGGGCAGTATGCGCTATTCACCATTCCGAAGCAGAACGACTGGACGATCATTCTCTCGAAAAATCTGGAGTTACCTTACAAACCGGAGTCGGATGTAATGCGAATCTCGGCTGCGCCGATGAACCTCACCGAAGAGATGGAGACGTTCACGATCGGTTTCAATGACGTGCGAGCCGATCGTGCAACCATGTTTCTGGCCTGGGACAAAACCGTCGTCCCACTGAAGCTGAAGACCAATGACGTAACCAAAGTGAGCCAGCAGATCGATGCCGCGATCAAGAGCGGCAAGGAACTCGACGCCACCTTCTACAATAACGCGGCGGGATTTTATCTCGATCAGAACAAAGACCTGAAACTGGCGGCTGAGTGGATGGAGAAGGCGATTTCTAAAGATCCCGATGCCTATTTCATGTATTCTCGCAAGGCGCAGATCCAGGCAAAGCTCGGGAACAAGAGCGAAGCGATCGCGGCGGCGGAAAAATCCAACCACATCCTGGAAGCGCGTCCGGATCGGGATGAGAGCGCGATTCGCAACAATCGGCTCTTGATTGAAAGCCTTCGGTGAGGGAATGGGTGCGGAGAGTTGATGGCTGATAGTTGAGGGTTGAGAGTTGACCCGCTGTCGCCAGGAGGTGCCCAACCCAACAACCAACGCTCACGTCCAGCCCATGCTTCGATCGCGCCCTTTGGGCATCAAGTGTCCTCCATGCTATACGTGATTCACGTATAGCAACAATTATTTATGTCGCTGGATTAGAAAAGTTCGCAATCCCGAGGGCATGTGCGACAGCACGGTCGCAACGGCGACTTTGAGGCCGGGCTTTTGAGTCTATAATGGTATTAGGCCGAAAGATTCCGCATAAACTTTGTTTGGCCGCCTAGAGAAAGAAGCCCAGTATGTTCAAAATCGCCTTTGCTTCCACCCTCCTCGTGATTACGAGCGGCACGTTAGCCCAGACACGCAACACCGACGGCGGTAATCCTGAACTGGCGCGGATCCAGTCCGAGTACTCAGATGTTCTCGCCCTTCAGGGAACCGCTAAGGCCGAGTTGCTCGCGATCGCGCGCGTCCTCCGAGCGAAGCCCGAAATGGCGATCGATCGGACAAAAGCAGCGGGTGAGTACTGTTTTAAGAGCAGTGAGAGCACCATGGTGCACTATGCGTCGCAGCCGGAGTCCACCGCGGAAGACGTGGTCTACGAGTTCGATGCCACCCAGCTACTCGCAGCGGGCCTTAACCCCCAGCGAGTGCCAAGGCTTCCGGCTCTGGGCAAGATGGAATCCGGAAAATGGTATTTCCTTCCCAGTGGAGTCATCGATCCTCACCATCAGCATGATTTCGGTACGCCAACGATCGCTCTTGCCGTCAATGTGAAGTAGCCAGTTGGGAGTTTGAAACGGTCAGTCCTCAGGCGCTAAAAGCTGGCAATCTGAAACGCTGAAAAGCTGAAAGCCGTTAAACATTAGCCCCAGCCTTAAGAAAGAATCGCCTTTAACCGCTAAGTTCATCTACGGAACGGCGCCGCAAAAGTTGCCCCGCCTTCAATGGCAAGCCGCTGCTGCTGCATTCCATTGCGGAAAAGAACGCTACCGGTTGTGAATTTCAAATACGGCTTTTACCTGGATAGTCAGCGATTTCCATTTCTCGCGGTTGTAGCAGGGGCCTTCAATGATGCGAAAGAAAACATAGCCATCGCGTTCCTCTGTCGTTATGCCATCGCACTTCAGCTGTAACAATTGGTGTTTAATTTCACCGTTCACGCCTAAACCGACGATCCCTTTTTGCTGGTAATCGCTTACCCGGTCGATGAACGTTTCTTTTGTCTACGGCAACTGGTAAGCCGGATCCCGGAAATGAAATCGTTCTCGTGATTCGATCTGTTTCGTCACCAGACCATCCTATACGTGACTCACGTATATGATGATCGCGAATTCAATCATTTACGACTTCTTTGCGTTGCCCGGGGCCTGAGATGCGGACGAGTGTCGCGCCCTATGGGACATAGCCAGGGTAGAGAACATTCCGGTTATCAGACATGAGAAAGGCTGGCTACGGTCGCGTCCTGATAATTAACTCCGCGCCGGTAGTGGTTAGCTTTATTCGGCCTTCGTCAGTCTGATAGTTTGGCTTCGCCACCTCCGCGCGGGCGTGGCCGTCTGTGCGGATGAGGTTCACTTTGGTGGCGGTCTCTCCCACTTTGTCCCAATGATGGCCTTTCGCGTTCTCCTTTAGAATGGCGTCGATCTGGGCATCGGAAAGTGTTGCGCCGGCTTCCGGGCCAAAATCCTCGCGGATCGAGTGACCGTCCCGCACATGAACGGTAATATAAATGTGACCACGATTAAAACGGACCTGGTCTTTAGAATAGTGGCCTATGGAGGCGCCGTAATGGTAGCTGCATTCATCCAGCGTTTCGCCAACTCGCGCATCGGCCAATCCGCTCAAGGCTAGCAGCATCAAAATAGCAAGCGCTTTCATTGCCATCTTGGATAGTACGACTTACCGAGCGCTTATGAAAGTGCCGATACCGGGAAAAATCGAAATCGTGTTATTGGCGAACAGCTATTGGGCAGATCGGGGAAACGATGGTCTAAAGAATGATTTCCATTCCTTCGCGCGCTAACTGTGTGTTGGGGAACCGTTCCTGACATAGCTTTTCCATACGCAGAAGAAACTCGTCGTCGTGTTCCGGGTCGTGGTGAGTCATGGCTAGATGTTTGACGCCGGCCATTTCTGCTACCTGCATGGCTTGGTCGAAACTGCTGTGGCCCCACCCCCGATGCGTTTCCAGTTCCTCGGCAGTGTATTGCGCATCGTGCACCAGCAAATCGGCGGCGCGGCTTAACTCCACCACCCGCGGGTCGATCTCTTCACCGTGCTCCACATCTGTG
>JBKPQI010000069.1:0-9281 GCA_046733975.1 Verrucomicrobiota bacterium | reverse complement strand
ACCGGTGTCGACATAACATTTCTGGGTACCGCCGTGCCGACGAAGAAAGTCATCGAGCAGGGTCAGCTTCTTCTCGATCAGGTGGTGATAATCATCGCCCCAGGCATAGCGCGCGATGCGCCCTGTCGATCCGGCCGCGACAGTTTTGATACTTGCGGGCGAAACGCCCGCCTCTCCCGTTCCCTGAAAATAATTGAGCGCGAGAACGATCGCCGTTTTCGCTCCGGACAACACTTGCTGCGGATCGCATCGCTTCGCTGCGTTACGACCGAGGTAAGTCATTTCGCCCCCTTCGCCACGCTCCAGCCATTCGCGAAATTCCTCCGCGTGCGCCGGCACGCGGGCCGTGGTAAATCGGCAGAGATCAAATCCGAGCTGCCGCGCCAGCGTCACAATTTGGGCGCGGAGATCGGGTGATCCGTTCGGCCCGTTCATAACAACCTGATAATCTCGTCCGTCGCCTGCGCAATGCTATTGCTGGTGCTGTTGACGCGATAATCTGCCGCCGACTGGTAAAGGGGCAGCCGTTCTCGCAACAATTCGGCAAATCGTGCGCGTGGAGCCGGTGTTTGGAGCAGGGGCCGGTTGCTCTGTTTTGAAACGCGGCGCCACAACACATCCTCATCACCCTCGAGCCAGACGATGCGGCCCATGCCGCGCAGGAGTTCAACATTTTCAGGGCGCAAAATCGTTCCGCCGCCCGTGACCACGATTGCTTGCCCGCGCATCGCTTTCAGCACCGCCGTTTCGGCGTCGCGAAATGCCTGTTCGCCGTGTTGCGCGAAAATATCGGGAATGGAAAGTCCGAAGCGCAGCCGGATTATTTCATCTGTATCATAGCGTGGCAGACTAGTCCGGCGTTCCAGTTCACGACCGACCGCCGATTTCCCGGCGCCCATAAATCCAATCAAAACGATCGATTTTTCGCTGCGTTCCACTCGCCAATATGCGTTGCAAGATCGGCGATGAAAAGACCGCAAGCATGGCTACAATCCGGGATGCCGAAATCGCAAGCTCGAGTCGCTGTTATCATGGGCAGTACGTCCGATTGGCCGACGATGCAGCATGCGGTCGCGACGTTAAAAGAATTCGGCGTCGCGGTCGAACGTCGCGTCGTCTCGGCGCATCGGACGCCGCGGTTGCTCGCGCACTTCGGCAGCGAAGCGGCCGCGCGCGGCCTCAAAGTCATCATCGCGGGCGCGGGCGGCGCGGCGCATTTGCCCGGGATGATCGCTGCGCACACGACGTTGCCGGTGCTCGGCGTGCCGGTGAAAACACGCGCGTTGAAGGGCGTCGATTCGCTCTTGTCGATCTTGCAAATGCCGGCTGGCGTCCCCGTCGGGACGCTCGCGATTGGCGAGGCCGGCGCGAAAAACGCGGGACTGCTCGCGGCCGCAATCGTCGCGCTTTCGGATGAAGGCGTGCGCAAAAAACTGGAAGCGTTTCGGCGCAAACAAACGCGCGCCGTTCTCAAAGCGAAGTTGCCATGACGCGTGCGGCGTTTCTTCCCGGAGCAATCATCGGGGTCATGGGCGGCGGTCAACTCGGCCGCATGTTCGCGGTCGCGGCGCGGCGCATGGGATATCGCATCCACATTTTCTCGCCGGAGACGAACGGTCCGGCCGCGCAATTCGCCGACTGCGCGACCGTCGCCGATTACAACGACGAAAACGCCGTGCGTTCGTTCGCGCGCGCTGTCGACGTGATCACGTTCGAATTCGAAAATATTCCGCGGAGGACGATCGACTGGTGCGAAGCGCAATGTGAAGTCCGGCCGAGCGGCGCCGCGATCGAAACGGCGCAGCATCGTTTGCGCGAGAAAACTTTTTTGTCCGAGAATGATTTTCCGCTGCCGGAATTTCGTAGCGTGCGCAGTCTCGACGAGCTCGAGACCGCGGTAAAAACCCTCAGTTCGATGTCGATCTTGAAAACAGCGGCGTGGGGTTACGACGGCAAAGGCCAGCAGCGCATCGGGCAGCGCGATCTCGGAGAAATTTGGAATTCGCGCAGTGGCGACGAGCTCGTGCTCGAGAGCGCGGTGGATTTTGAGAAAGAAATCTCCATCATCGTGGCGCGCGATCCGTGCAAAAACGTGGCAGCGTTTCCGGTCGCGGAGAACATCCACCGCAATCACATTCTCGATGTCACGATTGTGCCCGCGGAAATTTCGTCGTCGACCGCGAACGCAGCCGTGCAACTCGCGCGCGACATCGCCGAAAAGCTCGATCTCATCGGCCTCTTGGCCGTGGAGATGTTCGTCGAAAAATCCGGCGGCGTCCTTGTCAATGAACTGGCGCCGCGGCCGCACAATTCCGGCCATTGGTCGATCGAAGGCTGCGCCACGAGTCAGTTCGAACAGCACGTCCGCGCGGTTTGTGGCCTTCCGCTTGGATCGACAGCGCTGCTTAAACCCAGCGCGATGGCAAATTTGCTCGGCGATGTTTGGCGAAACGGCCAGCCGCATTGGGCGGCCGGGCTCGGCGTCCCTAATGTGCATCTGCATCTCTACGGAAAATCCGAAGCGCGTCCGCGGCGTAAAATGGGTCATCTGACTGCCACCGCCGATTCCGCTGCCGAAGCTGCCGAGCTGGTCCGCGCTGCTCGCGAAAAACTTGCAAACTGAAATTCTGACCGGCGCTAACGGCATCCGGCGCGCCATCGAACTATTACGCGCGGGCGAAATCGTGGCCGTGCCCACCGAGACCGTTTACGGTCTCGCCGCCGGCGCACTCAATCAAAGTGGGGTGGCGAAAATTTTCGAGGCCAAAGAGCGGCCGCGCTTTGATCCGCTCATCGTGCATTTGCCGAACCGGGAGGCATTGGACGAACTCGCGCTCGATGTATCGCCGATCGCATCGCAGTTGATCGAAAAGTTCTGGCCGGGACCTCTGACAATTATCTTTCGGAAACGTCATATCATTCCGGACATTGTCACCGCGGGTTTGGACACCGTCGCACTGCGAATGAGCGCGCATCCGGTGTTTCACGAAATCGTGAGCACGTTGAAGCGACCGCTTGCAGCGCCCAGTGCGAACCGGTTTGGACGCGTTAGTCCGACTACGGCGGAACACGTGATCGATGAATTGAACGGTCGGATCCCGCTCGTTGTTGATGGGGGCGGGACCGAGCACGGACTTGAGTCGACAATTGTTCGGATCGTGAATGGCGCGATCGAAATCCTGCGACGTGGGCCGATTACAGAGCAGATGCTTCGTTCGTTTGGACAAGTGCGTTCGCGCACGTCCGCCGACACAATCATCGCGCCGGGACAACTGCCGACGCATTATGCGCCGCGAACGAAGTTGATGCTGCTTGAAAGTCTTACCGATTTTGTTGTGATGCCGGGGAAGCGGGTTGGAGCGCTCTCCCTTCATTCTGTAGCCGGGGTCGCTGACCCCGGCCCGCGGCCAGCGACCGCGGCTACAACTGCTCATTTCGCGGCGGTGCGATATTTAAGTGAGCGAGGCGAGTTGCGAGAAGCGGCGGCCAATCTATTTAGGATGCTCCGCGAGTTGGATGCTGAGAACCTCGATTTAATCGTGGCCGAGCGCGTGCCGGAGGAGGGGATTGGCGCTGCGATTAATGATCGTTTAGAGCGGGCATCGGCATGACCGGCTGCTCGATTACCCCTGATGCGCCAATGCCGCTTGAATGAAGCCCTTGAACAGAGGGTGCGGCTGATTCGGTTTGCTTTGAAACTCGGGGTGATACTGGCACGCCAAAAAATAGGGATGATCCCGGAGCTCGACCAATTCGGCGAGCGAACCATCGGGTGAAGTGCCCGAAATTTCGAAACCTTTCTCGCGCATCTGATCGCGATATTTCATGTTGAATTCGTAGCGGTGCCGATGACGCTCGAGCACTTCGTCTTTTCCGTAGATCCTTTGCGCTAGCGTACCTGGTTGAATTTTCGTGGGCCAGGTTCCCAATCGCATACTGGCGCCCTTCTTGCGCACCTCTCGCTGTTCTTCCAGCAGGCAAATCACCGGATCGGACGCTGTCTGATCGAACTCGGTGCTGTTGGCATTGGTAATGCCGCAGACGTTGCGCGCGAACTCAATCGTCGCCACCTGCATCCCAAGACAAAGACCCAGATATGGCAGTTTGTTCTCACGGGCGAAACGCGCGGCCTTGATTTTTCCTTCCACCCCACGATCGCCAAAGCCGCCGGGAATAAGAACGCCCGCCACATCCTTGAGCTGACCGTCTACTCCGTCGTCCAAAGTCTCCGCGTCGATCAGTTTAAGATCAATCCCGCAATCCTGACTCGCAGCAGCGTGAGTTAACGATTCGTAAATCGACTTGTAGGCATCTTGCAAATCGATGTATTTGCCGACCACTGCGATCCTGATCCGCTTCTTGGGCGAGACGACACGTTCAACAAATTTGCGCCAGTTACTCAGATCGGGCTGCGGCGTTTCCAAGCCAAGCAATTTACAGATGAGCGCGTCCGTTTCTTCCTCATGAATGATCAAGGGCGCTTCATAAATGCTGTGCGCGACGTCTCGGAATTCAATGACGGCTTCCGGCGCAACGCTGCAAAACATCGAGAGCTTCTGGCGAAGTTCGGCATCGAGCGGATGCTCGGTCCGACACATCAGGACCTGCGGTTGCAACCCGATCTCGCGCAGCTTGGCGATACTTTGCTGGGTCGGCTTGGTTTTTAATTCCCGCGCTGCTCTGATGTACGGAATCAGGGTGACGTGAATGTTAACGACATTCTGCGCCCCAACTTCGAGAATGAACTGCCGGATTGCTTCTAGGAACGGCAGCCCTTCAATGTCGCCAGTGGTGCCACCGACTTCAGTGATCACGACATCGTATTTTGATTCATCGGAGAGCTCACGAATTCGCGCTTTGATCTGATCAGTGACATGCGGAATCACCTGCACAGTTTTGCCCAGGTAATCGCCACGGCGCTCACGATTGATAACCGACTCGTAAACCTGTCCGCTGGTCAAATTGTTATGGCGCGAAAGCACGCAATTGGTGAAACGCTCGTAATGACCGAGGTCGAGATCAGTCTCGGCTCCGTCGTTCAGAACGTAAACTTCGCCGTGTTGGAACGGGCTCATCGTTCCGGGATCGACGTTCAGATAGGGATCAAATTTTTGGAAAACGACGCGGAGTCCTCGTAGTTCGAGCAGGGTGCCGAGCGCGGCAGCGGCTAATCCTTTGCCGAGCGAACTAACAACGCCGCCGGTGATGAAAATGTACTTCATCGGCGCGTCCCCGGTTGTTGTAGCCGTCGCCGTGTGGGCGACGCAGACGCTTCGCGCAGCGAAGCGGCTACAGTTTCAGCATCTGGCGGCGTATCGACGCCAGGCGAACCATGTTTGGTGACGAGCACATGAACCCTTACACCATTCTCCAATGCGCGCAATTGCTCGAGTGATTCACACCGCTCCAAAGCCGTTGGTTTCCACTGCACGAATTGCAGAAGAGTGGCGCGGCGAAACCCGTAAACGCCTTGATGGCGGAGAAAAGTTGGAGGGCGTTCTTTTGACCGCCCACTGGCATGGTCGGCAGTCTGGAGACAGCCGCTCCTTGAAGCTGGGATTGGTGCGCGCGAAAAATAAAGAGCGTCGCTTGCGCGATCGATCACGACCTTTACCTGATGCGGTGAAAGGGCATCACGTGACTCGGAAAATGGGTGCGCTGCGGTGACGATTTCGATTTCACGATCTTTACGAAGGGTCCCGACCATCCGGTCAATGAGATGCGGATCGAGCAGCGGCTCGTCACCCTGCACATTGATGATGATTGAAAATTTCCTCGAGCGTTTGGCCACTTCAGCAACCCGATCCGTTCCGCTCTGGTGTTTGGGGGATGTCAGCGCAACTTCTGCGCCCCAGCCAAAGGCCGCTTCAGCGATGCGCATGTCATCAGTGGCGATGATCGTGATCTGAGTTTTCCGCGCGCGACAGCAACGTTCCCACACATGCTGGAGCAATGGTTTCCCTGCGATTTGATAAAGAGGTTTTCCGGGAAATCGCGTTGATGCCCAGCGTGCCGGAATGATGACGGCGGCGCTCATAACTCGTCATCCCGAGCGTAAGCCGAGGGATCCCGCGGCGTAAGCTTGAAGGTAGCGCAACGGAATCCCTCGGCTTTGCTTTCGCTTCGCTCGGGATAACGGCGGGGTGGAATCATGCCGATAGAAACTTCGTCAGGATAATCTCGGTTGCTTCGGCAAAATCTTCGGCCACCCAATCAGCAGAGCTATCGGCTGTGTTCGCTTCAAAACCGGTGCGCACGCGAATCGCCTTGATTCCGGCATTGTGTCCACAGTGCACATCGATCTCCTTGTCGCCGACAAAAATCGAGCGAACCAGATCGACGTTGTTTTCCGTCGCTCCTTGCAAAACCATTCCCGGCGCCGGCTTGCGGCATTCAGATTGTACGCCGGGTATATCCGGACAAAAATAGGTGGCATCGATGAGTGGTTCGCCTATTTGCCGCAGCACTTCGGCATGCACGATCTTGTATTGAGCGGGCGTGAAATAACCACGGCCGATCCCGCTTTGGTTCGTGACCATGATCAACTTGAATCCAGCCGCCTTTAATCTTCGTAGCGATTCCGGCACAAACGGGAAAAGCCGAACCTGCTTCGGATCGGAACAGTAATTCGCGTCGTGCATGATGGTGCCATCGCGATCGAAAAATACCGCCGGCGCATTTCCCTCAGGCATTTTCAAAACTATCGCGCAGTTCGTCAGGCGAAACTGTAGCGGTTCCGAGTTTACCGACGACTACGGCGCTGGCGTGATTCGCGATCTCCGCTGCTTCCATGGCAGTGGCGCCACTGCAAAGCGCCAAAGTAAATAATGCAATGGCGGTGTCTCCCGCCCCTGAAACATCAAATACCTGCCGCGCCTTCGTCGGAACGTGATGCGGTTTGTGATTGCGCTGGAAAAGCATCATTCCTTCTTCGCCTAGTGTGATCAAAACCAGTTCCGCCCGCCATTTTTGCAACAGTGCAGCGCCAACCTTCATTAAGGCCTTATCGTCCGCGTCCGATTCCTCCAGTGGGATTCCGGCAGCGTGAAATGCTTCGCTGCGATTTGGCTTCACCACCGATAACCCGCGCCAGGAAATATTATTCCGCGGATTCGGATCGGCGGCGATGATCTTTTTCCGGGCGCGTGCCGACGCTACGATGCCAGAGACCAGTTTCTCCGCGAGAAACCCCTTGCCGTAATCTTCAAAAATGATGCCGTCGATTTCCGGCAGCATTTTTTTCACACACCCAATAACCGACTCGATCTGTTTTTCGTCGGGCGCCAGAATTTTTTCCCGATCGACCCGAACCACCTGCTGCTGTCGCGCGATGATGCGGGTTTTGACGATCGTCGGAAAATCGGCGGCGATGGAACAGGCGGAGGTATCGATCTTTTGGTCTGTCAGCAATTGCCGGAGCAGGTCTCCACCGCGATCGCGCCCGACCATACCGACAACTCCGACGTTGGCGGTGAATTCACGCAGATTGCGCGCAACGTTGGCCGCGCCGCCGGGATAAAACGATTCGCCCGAGACCTCAACTACCGGGACCGGCGCCTCTGGTGAAATGCGGCCAACCTTTCCCCAGACGAACTCGTCCAGCATCAAATCGCCGATGACGAGGACGCGGCGTTCGCTGGCACGGTCGAGAATCTGTTGCAGTCGTTCTAAATTCATAAAAGATGAAGTAAATGCCGCCGGATACGTCGGTGGGTGCGATTTAAGGAGGTCACAGCGTAGTAGTTGAGCGAACGTTACTTCTATTTAGAGTTGCATTAATCCTGAATACTGGGTCGAAATCAACAGTCGAAGCAGCCGATGATTTCAGTCATGAAAAATAGCAAGTGGGCGGGGTTTACCCTGGCAATGGTCGCGCTCAGCGTCCACGCAGCGTCGGCCCCGCAGCAAATTAACGTCAAGCAATACAAAACGGTAGAGGACGTGGTCGTCCCGTTGCCGGGAGAGGTCTTCAGCGCGCTGGGGAAGCTTGGACCGGTCAACTGGAAAGAGTATGTACGAACCGACAAAAGCAGCAACTTCAGCGAGCGTCCTAGGACCGCCCTCCTGCTCGGCAATGTCATTGCCGATGGCTTCATCGCCGTTCAGGCACAGGATGCTCCGGCGGTTAAGGAAATCGGACAGCGTGTTCTGACGTTGGCCAAGGGCATTGGCGTAGGCGCATCCATCACTCCGCACGCGAAGGCGATTACGGAAGCAGCCGATAAGCGAAAATGGGACAACGTTCGCCATGAACTCGACCGCACTCAGAGCAGCGTGCAGCAAGCCATGAACGAACTCCAGGACCAAAAGCTTTCACAGTTGGTTAGCCTGGGTGGCTGGTTGCGCGGGACGCAGATTTTGACTGCCGTGGTGAATCAGCATTTTACCCGCGAAGGCGCGGAACTTCTTCACCAGCCGGATCTGCTCAAATATTTCGGCGACCGGTTAACAGCCATGCCGGAATACAACGTGCCTGTCGTAGAAAGTATCAAACACGCGTTGGTGGAGGTGCGGCCGTTGATGGAGACCGGAAGTAAACCGATTTCGGCTGATGCGGTGAAGAAGATCAATGAAATCACGACGCGCCTCGATGGTGAAGTCGTGACGCGTTAGGAATGAATTCGCGCTCCCGGCTGGCATTCATTTTAACGGGCATATCTGTGCTCGCGGGTTTTGTGGCGGTCGCTTCAGTCGACGATGCTCAGTCGTTCGCTTTGCAAGCGGCCGAACCGTACGTGCGCGAGGGCTTTCAAGTACGGGAGGACTATTGGGGTGGCGACTTGGCAGCGGGGGAGAAAAAGGCGGTGCGCCAGCAGCTATTCAAAGGGAACGAATACTGGTTCTGGATGGGCACAGAAGTAAATCGGGCAAAGGTTTCCGTGCATATTTACGATAAAGACGGAAAATTAGTGGAACAACCTGATAGCTGGCAGAAAGGCCACTTCGCCGCCGCCCACGTCATTCCAACTTCCACCGACAGCTATTTTATTATCGTTGCCATCGACGAATCCCCGGAGGAGCGCACCCATTGGGCGCTTGTTTACGGGTTCCGGTAAAAGTTGTATCCTCAAGAGGTTTCTGAAAAACATTATTCTCGTCTTCTTCGGATCGGAGACTTTTTGTTTGGCTCCAGCATTAGATCGAATCTGACGGTGGCTATCGCCGATGGTGTGGTGCGCACATGATTGTCATCCGGAGCGCAAACCTTAGGCAGGAGCCTGCCGCCCCGATCCATGTCATCCCGAGCGAAGTCGGGGCTCTCGGGGAAGGTACCTTAAAGC
>JBKPQI010000068.1:0-11153 GCA_046733975.1 Verrucomicrobiota bacterium | reverse complement strand
CTCATCTACAACTGATTTCCAACTACCGCGTCCTGCAAAATCGAGACGTCATTTTCAACGCCATGCATGCTGAAACGTTCGATCCGACGCACGAAGTGATTCTGGAATCGGACCCGGATCCGAAGCCCGTGCACGGCGACAACAAGGGCACGGCTCGAATCACAGCTAGTACAACCGATTCACTCACGGTCGAAGCGGATGTCGAACAGCCTTCCATCCTGCTCATCACCGATGCATATGCCGCACCATGGCGCGCCGTTTCTTTGCCCGGCAGCGCACAAACCCATTACGACTTGCTCGCGGCAAATTATGTTTTGCGCGCTGTTCCACTCGCCGCGGGTCATCATCTTTTGCGGGTCGAGTACCGGCCGCTCGCCTTCACGATTGGAAAATGGATTTCGATTCTTTCCGTGGTCGCTTTCCTGGTAGCACTTGTTGGGTTTACACGACCTACAGCACTTTAACCAACAACTCAGCGTGGTTCTGTAGCCGCCTCCCTGTGGCAGGTTACAGTTGTGCTAGGACTTCGCTGATCATTTACGCTGCGCTTCGATTGCCTCCAGCGTTTCGCGGGCTGTCGCTTCGTTCGGGACCAGTTGAAGCACCTTTCGCAAATGCACTATCGCTTCCTCGTTCCTTCCGAGTTGTGCCAGCAGAACTCCCAAATTGCGGTGGATAGCGGGATGTTCCGGCTCGATGGCGAGCGCTTTCTCGTACTCCTCTATCGCCTCGGCGAAACGCGCATTCGCTTGTTTCGCGTCCATTTCCGCAGCAGCCGCGTCGCCGTGGTCTGCAGCTGCTCGTGCTAAATCGCTGAAGTTATTTCCAGTCAGAGTCAAGGCATTGGCAAGATTAACGCGCATGGTGGCGGTGCTGACGCTTTGTGCTGTCGCAGCGTTGGCCTCTTTTAGCTCCAAACCTGTGCGATACTGTGAGATTCCCTCCTCGAATCGCTCGAGACGGCAATAGGCCAGGCCAAGTAGGTTATAGTTGTCGGCCAGCTCCGACTTCAACTGCACGGCTCGCTCAAAATGAGGCAAGGCTTCCGCGAATTTCTCCTGATTAAAAAGAATTTGCCCGACGCGGTTGTGACCCTGCCAGGTATTTGGATTCTTCGCGAAATTGTCCCGCCAGAGCGTTTGCTCGTCGCGATAAACTTCGGCTCGCGCCCAGGTATAACTGCCCAAGGCAGCAAGCAAAACCACGATCACTGTCCCTGTCGCAACTCGGATCTCGCGTCCGCCAGTCGACCAGAGACGTGCTACTCCGGCGCTAAAGAGTGCGATCAGAGAAATATCAGCGAAGTACTGCAAATGATCTGCGACCAGCGCACCGCTCCGCACATACGATAGGCGCAGAATTCCGATCACTGGCAGCAGCGCAATGACGAAATAGGCGAGAGCAAAGAAAAGACCGCGCATCCGTCGTAGCCACAGCAGCAGCAATGCGCCGATGATTGCAAGCAACGGCAACCAGTCGACAACTGCGGGGGCATCGAAGCGCCATTGCGGATAAACCGCCATCAAACGGACCGGCGCGAAAACTTGTTTCGCATACCACCAGATCGCCAACCCGGCATTGGTTAAGCGCCTCGTGAACGGGCCGAGAATAATTTCTTCTTCGCCAATGCCGCGATTTTGAAACCAGATCGTGATCAAGCCGAAGGCGATTGCGATCAGGAAAAATGGTATCGTCCGAACGATGTCGCGCTGGAATTGCACTGCATTTCCTTTGCCCTGGCGCTTGGACGCGACAGACGAATTTCGCCACCACGCGCAAAGTAACAGCGCCACCGGCAGAAATACGACCTGCGTTTTGGAAAGCAGCGCCAGCAAAAAGGAGAAGAGCGACGCGGTGTAGGCAACGCCGCGACTCAGAGCGCGTTGATCTTCACTTTCGAAAAAGCACAGAGCTGAGATTAGAAAGAAGAACATCGACAGCATGTTTTTCAGCTCGGAAATCCAAGCCACCGATTCGGCGTGAATCGGATGAACCGCGAAGATGAGCGCAGCCAAAAAAGCGCCGGGAATTTGCAGCCGCAACAAAACCCGCCAGAGAAGGAGCGCGTTCGCCGCCTGCAGCAGAATATTGATGGCGTGATAACCACCCGCGTTATCCCCGAACAAGTGATGTTCGATCCAGAAAACGGTGTTGGTGATGGGAAAGTAATCCGCAGTCCGCGAACCCGACCAAATCTCCGCCAGGCCGGAGGCGGTCCGCATCAGTGGATTGGCCGTGATCAGCGGCTCATCGTCCCAGACAAAACCGGCACGCAAAGCGGGCAAATAGGACAGCACCGTGACAAGAACAATTGCTGCCACTTTAGCGAACTCCCATCGCCTGGAGGATTTAATCTCAGGCCGCCGCCCGCGCTTAACCTTGGTGCGCCGCTTCATGCGCGGTAAGACAGCCACGATTCGGCTGGCTTTCAAGACTGATGACTGGCGCAAATGCTGAGCTAATCGGTCGTGGTAGTCTTCAATTCTGAGCGCTTCTTCTCACTCAATTGCGCGATCAGCGACTGATTCACCACAAACGAACCAGGATCGATGATGTAAATGAAGAGGCAGCGGGGATTCCAACCGCTGCCTCTCCTTGCTGGATGAAAAGCTAAAACTTCTTTACCATCTCCACGTACCAAAACCGGCCAAGATTATCGTAGAGGCCCACCGGGAAGTTGTTCGCATTACCAAGGAAGGTGCCATATGCCTTTGGCGGGTCCTCGCCAAAGATGTTATTACAACCCACGGTAAATGTGGTGTTGTTTAACAAGTTCTTCCAACAAGGCAACCCGGCGGCCGTCTGTTCGACTGTCTCCTTGTCCTTTCCACTCTTCACCTGTTTACTGTCTTTAGAGTAGCCTGCTACGGCGTGTTCTTCGACCGGCTGAGTGAAGACGAGGTTATAAGACAATTGACCATCAACGAAGATGCGCTGCTTGATCCAGTGCTCGACCGGCACGTTATCAGGCGCGATCTTGGTGGTCCGCTCTTCCCTAAAGCCGTCGTTGTAGCGGCCCGCGATACTCAGATCGAAGTTTTGGTAATCCCAGGTCAAGCGCGAGATACCTTTCCATTTCAGCCAGCCGTCACCAATCGTCACCTGACCGAAGAACGCGCCTTCAAACGGATCGTTGTTCGTGCGCCCGGAGACTTCGTGTGTCTTCGAGTCTTTGTTCAACTGGAAGAGGAACGAATCCAGATAAGTCCAGTCATTGGTCCAGGTAAAGGTACCAAAGTTCGTAGTCTGGAATTGATACGACAATCCAAAGTCAACACCACGCGCCCTCTGTTGCCCGGAATTTTCATATCCGCTCTGCACAAAGTTCGCCGTGTTGGTAGCCGGATCGATCGTGACGTTCACACCTGGCGGCAGGTTGCCGAGCGGAGTCTTGAAGAATTGCTGCACCAATGATTGCGCGCTGCGCGTAGTGACCACGCCCGTGCGTTCCACATCCCAAAAGTCAATCGAGAGAGTCAAAGTACTGTTCTCGCCTGTCAGATTGTGGATCCACTTGGGTGTGTAAACCATACCAGCATTGAAAGTGCGTGAATCCTCCGGCTGCAACTTCCTATTGGCGTCAACTTCCTGCGTGGTCTCCGGCTCTACCCCGCCGGGCACAGCCGGATTGAGGCCGTGCGTCACGAATGGATTATTCGCTCCAAGCTGAGGCTGATTGAAGGGGGCCGTATTCGACACTGCCAGGATGAACAGCGGAGCACCGTAGAGTTGCCCCAAGGCGGGCTCAATAAAGCCTTCGCCCCAGGTGGCGCGAATGGTCAGCTCCTCATTGAAAGGTTGCCAGCGTATGCCGATTCTCGGCACCATCACATTGGTGTCGTTGTTCCTGAATTCCTCAAACCGGCCGGAGGCATTAAACTCCAGGGAATATGCGCCCGGAATGTTCATCTTGGGGCTGGTGATCGGGATCTGCGTTTCAGCAAAAATCCCATACGCTTTGCGCCCGCCGAAACTCGGTTTCGCTATTCCAACGCCGATCTGATCGCCCGTCTTGTTTTCGTCATCGGGATTGAAGTCATACTGCTCGCGCCGCCAGTCAGCGCCCATGGCGAAGCCCACTCCGCCGGCCGGCAGGTCAAACAGGTCGGTCGTGTAGACGTGGAAGTCTGCCGCAGCCAAGGACGACTTCGTGAGGTCCCTGATATTTGCGCGAGCAAATAAGATCGAAGGAATATTGCTGGCAAAAGTCGGCTGATTGAAACTGGTAAACGGATTGTACGGAATGGTCGTGCCTATAAAGTCCCCGGAATTGGGATCAAAAATCGAGTCGTTCGCGTTCATGATCCGATTTAGACGCGAGGCCGAAGCGGTCTGAATCTGCGCAATCGTATAGATTTGGCTGTAACGGAACGCGCCATCATAGCCCCAGTTCGATCCAAAGATCTTGTCGCCCTTGACCCCGATTGTGGCCAGGTAGGCTTCATTCTCGGTATCGACCAAACGATTGCCAAAATCGAAGATACGGGCGCGGGTGCCGCCGGAGATAATTTGATTGAACGGGTTAAATGGATTGAAGGCGTTGACGGGGGTGTTGGTCTGCACCTCACCGGCGTTAGCGCCCTCCGGCTGGCCGATAAATCTCGGCGTGTTTGGCGGCGCGACTCCATTAAGGTTCATGTGCGGCGGAATCGCGAGAGTTGGCTGTCCTTCGGTGACAAAGGAGGCGGTGGCGATCGGTGCCAATTCGTCGTGCTGCTTGACATCGGCATAGTAGAAGTCGCCGAAAATCTGCACCTCATCGCCGCAGATCTTGTCGGTAAACGAGGCATAACCACCCCAGCGTTCCTGTTCCGGATAAAGGCTTGAAAATAAGTTAAAGTTAAAACCAGGCAGAATGCCGCCAGGGGTTGCCCTGATCCTGCCGGGCGCGGCAAGGAACGTACTCGGCGGGGCCAGGCCATTGGTGTTGCTCTGCGGAGAAACAAACTCCAGCGGCCCGGCACCGGGCGCGACCGGAGCACCTGCCGCCGCCGCGACGGCCGTACTAACGTTAAAATTCCAGGGGCTGGCGTTCGAGCTCAGGAACGGAGGCGTGAGTGAGTTGCCCCGGTCACCGTTGAAGGTGGAGTTGTGGTGGAAGTAAAAGATATCACCGGTAATGGAGATCTTGTCGTCACCCACACCAAAGAGCACGTCGGCATTATAAGCGCCGGCATCTTTGTCGAGGGTATTGCCATAATATTGGGTGACCTGCACTCCGCGATAATCTTTCCAGAGGTGGATATTGACTACACCGGCAACCGCATCAGCGCCGTAAACGGCGGAAGCGCCTGACTTCAAAATTTCGATGCTCTCAACCGCCGCGAGCGGGATGGTGTTGATATCAACAAAGGTGCCACCCAGCACTCTGGTAACACGGCGCCCATCTACCATGACCAGGCTTGCTCCCGGATCCAACCCACGCAACGCTACCGAGGTGAACCCGACGGGGCCGCCCTGGCTCGTGCCATTGCCCGCGATCGGAACACTGCCTGAGTTGTTTACCGGCTGATCTTTCAGCAACTGCTCGACGCTGACTGTTCCGGTTTTCTTGATGTAATCTTTGTTTAGGTTCGTCACCGGGTTCGGGCCCACTTCTTCGGCGGTGGGAATGTTTGAACCCACGACAACGACCCGTTCGGCTTCCGCGGTAGCGCCTGGGGCGCCGCCTGGCGCCGGTGCAGCGCCGGTAGCGGTTGTAGGGTTCACCGGCACTGGCGTCGGCTGTGCAGGTGTCTGCGCAAACGCAGTTGAACTAACTAATATGAACAGGCTGATGACGGGGAGATGTTGCCGGAACAATTTGGTAAGCCAACTAGTTCTCATATCTGTTTCTCTAATATTTTGGTTAAGGTTATTTTAGATGGATGGTTCGATCGGCACTGACATTAAGTGGAGTTCGTAACTGCCGTTAGGACATAAATCCGACAGTTCGAGCCAAGGCTATTACCGCTGTCATGGCTCCGAGGTATCCGAGTTAGCGCGACAACAAAATGCGTTTTGTGTTCACGCACTTCGTATCCGACTCCCGTTAGCTTGCTACTGCCATTAATCGAAATCACGCGTGAGCTACTGCGAGCTGGTCCGGTTGCCACTCAAACGACTCTTTTTCTAATCCGATTCCGAGGCGCGCTCGATAAGCGCTCGGCCGGAGACCTGTATATCGTTCAAAGGCGCGACTGAATGCGTCTGCACTTTTGAATCCAACCGACACTGCGATGTTATCAATAGTGTTGCGTGGAACGAGCAACCGCCGTTGCGCCTCAGTGACACGAGCCCGACAAACAAATTCAGCCGGCGTTTTTCCGAACACATGGGTGAAAACGCGAGTAAAATTTCGAGGCGACATGCATGCTCGCTGGGACAACGATTCGATCGAAAGGTCGTGGCTCAAATTGCACAAGATCCAGGCGGCCAGGTCGGCGAAGCGGTCAACCGATTGGATCTGGAATTGCAGCGGCTCGGAATATTGCTCCTGCGCGCCGGATCGTTTCAGGTGAACGACCAGATCACGAGCCAGACGCAACGCCACGTTGCGACCGTAATCCTCTTCGATCAAAGCCAGTGAAAAATCGATGGCCGCTGTGCCGCCGGCACAGGTATAGAAAGGCCCGTCCTTAATAAATAAAATGTTGGGGTTAACCCGAAGCTTGGGAAAGCGAAGCGCGACATCCTTTGCATATCGCCAGTGAGTAGTGACCTGGCGCCGATCAAGCAGACCGGTTGAAGCCAACGAATAAATCCCCGTCCCCAGTGCCGCAATGCGTCTGGTGGTGGGAGCTCGATAGTTCAGCCATTTCGCAATTGTTTTACGCACTTTCGGTGCTGGAATTCTGTTTTCACCCGGGACAATCAGTGTGTCGAATGGCGGCGCGCTCTCAAAGTCACACTGCGGTTTTACGAGGAGGCCCGATTCGGTCTGGCACGGTTCGGCCGTGATTCCCACGGTAACCACCTGGTAGCAGCGACACTCACATGCTGCATACGCCGTCGGAAACGCCGCACGGGAGAAGGCCTCCGCGGCGCCGGTCACATCCGCGGCTGTCATCTGCTCCAAAACCACCAGACCAACTGTCTTCGGGCTCATGGTATCGCAGGTTAATAAAGGGACAGGCCGGCGATGATCGGTGCCGTCGATCTGAGAACTCGCCACCTGCCAGGAGTGCAAATCGTGCCACTTTGGCAATTCTTTCTCTGGTTCACATCATGATAAGCCACGAATACGACAAAAACGGCTCACAGATTGGTTAACTGGACGACGCCGGTGAGAGGATTATTTTGCATTCGGTATGGTCGTGCTAGAGCCGGGTGAGCAAATCTCTGGAACCCGTTTAGACCAAACAAGAGCCACTTCATTTTTTTGCGATAGACCGGTTTCATCTCGACCCCGGCAGCGAATCTCCCGCGGCCGGCTTAGCCCTAACGACTCATAGGTCCCGTTATGATGGCTCAGCCTTAACAAGCGAGATGAAACAAGCCGTGCAATTCTTCTGCTTCCGTCACCCCGGGGACTGCAGCAGGCTGCCCAAAAGACCATGAAGCGCATCGTTCCTGCTGGGACCGCCAGTGGGCAGGAGGTCACAGAAGACGATCGACCGATCGAGGTGACGCGCGAGACTTACGAGTCACTGCGGCGCCTGGCCGCGCGATATCTCACCGGCGAACGGCCTGACCATACGTTGCAAGCTACCGCTTTGTTACATGAAGCTCTTTTGCGGGTGCTAAAGCAATCGGAAAGTAGTTGGCGCAACGAGGCGCATGTCATTGCCTTCGCCGCCCGCGCGATGCGTCGTATTTTGATTAGTTACGGAATAGCTCGGACTCGGGATAAAAGAGGCGGCCCGAAATTAGTTAAGCTACCCCTTGATGAGGCGCTCGACTTCTGCGTTGAAAGAAATATTAATATTACGGCGGTGGATGAAGCGGTGGAAGAGTTAGCCCAGCTCGATTCACGACAGGCGCAAATTGTTGAGCTTAGATTTTTTGCCGGACTTACAATCGAAGAGATTGCCCAGACCATGGGACTGTCGTCTGCGACCGTGAAACGGGATTGGACCACCGCCAAGTTATGGTTGCGCGCGCGGCTTACTGAGCAGTAAGTAGCAGAAGAAATGGCATACGATCCCCCGAGTGTTGTTAACCTGGGACCATCGCAGTGGCATCGCTTAAAAGAAATTTTGTCGACTGCATTGGAGGAGAGTTCGCCGGAGCGACGTGCTACTACGCTTCGCGAACGTTGTGCCAACGATACCGACTTATTGCGCCAGGCTGAGGCGCTCCTCACAGTTGATACCGAAAGTTTGGAACAATTCGCTGAATTCGCCGGCATCCGCCTCCGAAGCGAAGAACCGGATCGCATGGGCGAACGCCTCGGTGCTTACCGAATTCTCAGAGAACTTGGCCGTGGCGGCATGGGAGCAGTTTATCTCGGCGAACGCGCTGATGGGCAGTTTGAGAAGCAGGTCGCGATCAAGATACTGAAGCGCGGCACGGATACGGACGAAGTCCTGCGGCGGTTTGCGGTAGAACGTCAGATTCTGGCCAGGCTCGAGCATCCGAACATTACTCGCCTGCTGGATGCAGGCACAACACACGATGGTTTGCCTTATTTCGTCATCGACTATGTAAATGGTATTCCCATCACTGAATTCGTACGGGAGCAGAAGCTATCGGTCACCGATCGATTACTACTTTTCGTAAAGGTATGTTCCGCAGTGGAGTTTGCACACGAGAACTGCGTCATTCACCGGGACATAAAACCCAGCAATATCCTGGTTAAAAGCAATGGTGAGCCGAAACTACTAGACTTCGGCATTGCTAAACTGCTTGAGCCTGGGCTGGCCGACGACGTGACCAGTCCGATCGAGCGAAGAATTACGCCGAGGTACGCAGCTCCCGAACAGTCGAACGACGGCCCAGTGACAATTCTTGCTGATATATATTCACTCGGTCTCGTCTTATTCGAGCTGGTAAGTGACGAGGAGATCAACAGCCATCTACGAGCGGACATCACAACGCTTTCGCGTGCGAAACTGCGCGGTCATACTCATCCCGCTCTTATTGGCATAATTCAGCGTGCGACCCAACTTGAACCGGCGCGACGCTATGCATCAGTGACCAAGCTGCGTCAGGCGCTGGAGCAATTTCTGACCAGTGCGTCGACTGATAAATCTGGCAGAACTTTTCCTGCGACCGCGAACGGCATAAAAGCGGTCGCGACACGGGCTGCGATCACACGATGGATCTTCGCGATCGTTGCTGTTGCGGTCGTGCTGGCCGCGGCCGGTTTATTACGAAGCCGCAGCATGTTGCCCGTCCGCTCGCCTCGATCCCTTCAACCATCTGCGTCCACGCCAACCACATTTGACCGAGGCCGGTTGATTGCTGTGCTGCCATTTAAGCCGATGGGTCGCGATATTGATGATGAACTCCTCGGTCTCGGTATGGCCGACGCGGTCATTGGCCAGATGAGCAAGCTGAAAGCGATTCGAGTTCTGCCGACCAACGCTGTTTTAAAATTGAAGGGTGAAACGAGCGATCCCCTCAAGGCCGCCACCGTTTTAAAAGCAGATGCTGTGTTGACGGGAACGGTCCAGCGATCCGGTGACAGGATTCGGGTAACTGTTCAACTGGTCGACGGCGCTAGCGGCCGGGCTTTGTGGTCGGATAAGTTCGACGAAACATTTACCAATGTTTTTGCCGTTCAGGACTCGATCTCGGACGAGATCACCGAGGCGTTGGCTATCAATGTGACCGCAGATGAACGCAAACAGATCGCGAAGCGCTATACGAAAAGCATTGACGCTTACAACAGTTATCTAGTGGGACTTCATTTCTATAACAAGAGAACGAAGGAAGGACTTGAGAAGGCGATCGAGTATTTTCAACAGGCCACGCGACGGGATCCGGAGTATGCGCTGGCTTACGCTCTTTTGGCAGACTGCTATTTCCTGCAGGGCTACTATAAGTTTATTCCGATCAACGAATCACTTAACAATTGTAAAGCGGCAGCCGATCGGGCACTGGCTCTGGACGAGTCGGTGCCGGAAGCACACGTGGCAATGGCGAGTGTGCATTTTGAAAGGCGAGATGGCGCCGCCGGCATGCAATCGCTGCGGCGCGCGCTGGCTCTGAATCCGAGTCTGGCCGTGGCCCACCAACGTTACGCATGGCTGCTGTGTGACGCCGGAAGATTACCCGAGGCGGTGCCGGAGATGAAGCGGGCTCAGGAATTGGATCCAATGTCCGCTACTAACAACACCGCTCTGGGAGTCCTTCTCGCCTTTAACCGCCGGTTCGAGGAAACGTTGCGTTATTGTTACCGAGCGGTTGAACTCGAGCCCGGGAACCCTGCCCTGCAGGAAAACCTCGGCTTCGCCTATGCCTGCAATCGTATGTACGACCAGGCTATTGAAGCCTACCGCAAGCTCATTGAAATCGCACCTGATCAAGAAGCCAGATCTCAGGCTATGATTGCGGCCGTTTTGTATCTGGCAGACCGCAAAATGGAGGCCGATTCATTGATGCCGGAAATAACGCGACTGGCCGCCGAAGACAAAGTCGATGCCTTCACCATGACAGTTGTGCACGCCACGGCCGGTCGACTTAATAGTGCTTTTGAGTGGCTTGATAAAGCACTGGCGGACGAAAGTCTGACGCCGCGCTTCCTTCGATACGCTCCCGAATTGGATCCATTACGGGCAGATCCGCGGTTCACGCAATTACTGCGCAAGCACGGACGTAATGAAATGGCGGACGAATTGTCCACGATTAAATCTTAGATGAATACGGGAGCTCCGCGGTTCGCCGATCTGTTGCGCAACCGTGGACGGCAGAAATTGGCCGACGACTTGTGCGGTCATTAAATCGCGAGCCACTCGCGTCTTACAGCAGGTAACAATGCGAAATGCTGCGTCGACTGTCTAGCGGGCCGATCCGCAATGACGAGCGGATACTTTACCTCTGGTCAAGCCTGGGCGAAGTACTCGCGTGTCTCAGCTTAGCAAGCGAATTTTTGTTTATTGAAGATGGGAGGACGTAATCGACTTGCTTGAGCGAACATTATGAAAGTCAGGTTCATCAGACGATCTTCTCTTCAGCTAGCCGCTGCCTGCTGGTGGCGAATATCCTCCGCAGCCGTGGCGTAGACGGCA
>JBKPQI010000067.1:0-6027 GCA_046733975.1 Verrucomicrobiota bacterium | reverse complement strand
CCCGAGGGGTTTGGACTTTGCGCGGCAGATCGGCCGCCAGCACGGGTGAGAAGGCGACGTCGAAAGCTAGTAAAGCGAACAGCACAAAGTTCATGAAATATGATGGTGGCGTGCACCGGACATGCAAGCGCCGAGCGCGCGGAAGGAAAACGAAACAGATCGACATCGCTAGACGCGACGCTCACCCCACAGCGCCCAATGTCGAGAGACAAAAATAGTCACAAAAGCGCCAGAGGATAACGCCAAGCGATAGACGCCAATCGATTCATGAGAGGAAATGGAATTGCGTGAGAGCAAGCCAGAAGCCAGGTATAAGCCTGACGAAAATGGCAAACCCGACGAGCTGACATCCCGCGCGCGCGTACGCATGGCCGACCTGCTGCAGCGAGCGTTCGATGTGCGATCGGTTGCGCTCACCGGCCTCTTCATTCTCGCTATTTTTTACACAATTTATTTCCTTCGCGCTGTTCTGCTTCCCATCGTTCTGGCCTGGCTATTGAGTTACTTGCTCCGGCCAATTCTTCGTGCGCTTTCGCGGATCAAAATCCCACCATTATTGGGTGCGGTATTCATTCTTTTGGCGCTGCTTTCCCTCGTTACACTGGGTGTTTCAGCGCTGGCGGGCCCAGCCAGCGGCTGGCTGGCGAAAGCACCATCAGGTTTGCAGGAGCTGCAACACAAATTGATGCCGATGAAGCGATCGATCGCCGAAATATCCAAAGCAGGCGGTGAGATTGAAAAACTGGCTACGCCGGATTCCGCAACCAAAACCGCAGTAGAGGTGAAGCGTCATCCCATTACCGAAACCCTCTACATGCGCACTCCCGAATTTGTCAGTAGCGTGGTTTTGCTCGTCATCCTGCTTTTCTTTCTGCTGGCTTATGATGGCGTATTCATCGCGAAGTTAATCAAACTACTCCCTACCATGTCTGATAAGAAGCGAGCCGTCGCTATCGCGCAGGATATCGAATCACAGGTGTCCCGATACCTCTTTACTGTGACGATAATTAACTGTTGTCTCGGCCTCGCCGTGGGAACGACCGTCGGTCTTCTTGGTCTTCCTAATCCGGTAATGTGGGGAGTGATGGTTGCGGTTTTGAATTTTGTTCCTTACCTCGGTGCGCTTAGCGGCATTATCTTCATGACCATAGGAGCTATCCTGAGCTTCGATAGTCTCGGCTACGCCCTCATCTTTCCTGCGGTGTATCTCGCATTTGGCACGCTCGAAGGGAATTTAATCACGCCATGGGTGATGGGTCGTTCTCTTACCCTCAACCCCGTTCTTATCTTGCTTTCGTTGGTTTTCTGGGGGTGGATGTGGGGAATCGCCGGTGTCATCCTCGCAGTCCCGATCCTTGCCGCGTTTAAAATCTTTTGTGCCCATATCAAACCTATGGAACCGCTGGCGGAATTTCTCAGCTGAGAGTTGCAGCCGAGTAAAACCGATAAGTGTGGCTATGGTGTTGAAAGGGGAGCGCACGCGTCCAGCGTGCATTGCTCGGCATCCTGCCGCGCATCTTCGTAAGGCGGAATTCGGGCGGCAAGATGCCGACGGATGCGTGCGCTCGCCACCGGGATCGTCAATCCCGGCGCCAGCCTCAACGGTTCCGGCTACAGAAGGTCACGCTCCGTCGTAGACCAGCTTCGTAAAGACATCGCCGGTGATAAACGATCCCGCCCATTTGCCGTCATACGCGGCAGTGGGTTTCGCAGCGACGATTTCGTCGAGCGATTTGCCTTCTTTCTTGAGGGCGGCAACCCGGTCGTGAATCGTTACCAGCATATCGCGGTACTCCGTTAACTCGGCTTTACCAGCGATCTTACCGTGACCGGGGATGACAATCGTTTTGTCGTTGACCTTGGTTAGGTTGTCTTCCGCTGCTTTGATCATGCCTTGGATGTTCCCGCCAGTGGAATAATCGATGAATGGATAATGACCGTTCCACCAAGTGTCGCCGCAATGAAGGACATCGGCTTCTGCGAAATAGGCCCAGATGTCGCCATCGGTATGACTGGGTCCGTAATACTTGAGCGCGATCGTGGCACCATTGAGATGCAACATCTTTTCTTCAGCAAAAACTTCGCCTGGGATTGCACCTGCCGGCGCAGGCGGAAATGTGAAGTTCCATGCTTCTACCCGAGTCGCGGTGGCGAGATGCTTTTTAGTATTTTCGTGCGCGAGAATTGTTGCACCAGCGGAGTGCATCCATTCGTTTCCATCGCAGTGATCGAAATGCCAGTGGGTGTTAACGAGATGCTTGATGGGGTGAGGACTGAGTTTTGTCAGCGCTTCAATGATTTTTAGCTGTGAAGTCGCGTATCCGGAATCGACAATCAATTTGCCATCCGCGCCGGTCAGCACCGCAATATTTCCGCCCGAACCGATGAGGGCGGTAATATTTCCGCGCAGCGGTTGAACGGTGATGGTAGTTGTCTCAGCGCGTTTGCGCGCAGTGGCGACGATATTTTCTGCTTCAGCGAAGAGCCGGTACGGAGATACCCAGGCACCGGCCGTCAGAATTGCCGCAGACGCAGCGAAGCGGCGTCGAGAAATTGCGGGAGGCCGGGCGGAAATAAAGTAGTGGAGTAATGGAATGCTGCGGTTCTCATCGGTCATATCTACCTTTATTTAACACTCAAATCCTGATCGCCAACATCGACGGCAAGGGCGAAGACATTTGTAGGGCGACTGCATCAGTCGCCATCGACAAAGCCCGGCGTCTCAAAGACGAGCCCTACAAACATCCTGCTACACCAACTCCACCGGGTCGCCCCGGCGGATCATTCCTTCGGTGAGGACAGCGCCGTAAATGCCAGCGAAACCGTCGTGTGCTTGCGCGACTTTTTTCAAAATGGCCGGCGTTTTCTCAGCTGTGTCCGGATCCAATGTAATCATCATGCAACGCGGATCGCGGTCCAGAACTGCCACAACAACTCTGTGTCCAATGCGCAAGGAACGGCCAACAAATCCGTCCTCCTCAAAGCCTCGGGCAAACTTCAAATCGACGTAAACGTTTGCTCGAAAGCGCCGCTTGTCGACATCGGCTCCGGTTTCTTCGCCAAGTTTCCTCGCCGATTGCACAGCAAAAATCGAGATCGGCCGGCAATCCGTCAGGGCTTTTTCCGAACGAAGCAATCTCAATTCGTGTTGACCGTCGGCTCCGGCTCGGAGGTGATCGAGCAATGCCGGATCGTCAATCGCGAAAGCCTTTCCGTCCGGCGTGTCTACATCGATCATCAGCTCATCCGATGTGGCGGAGATTGGGTTTGCATTCGCTCGTTCTGCCTCTGCGCGGTTGATCGGTTGCGCCGCTTTTTTCGGATCACGGAATCGCGGTCGATATCGAATCATCTGCCGTTCGTCGCGCCCGGTGAAAAAGGGAAATCCCTTGCGGTTGGCCGAGCTTTCGAACGCAAAAAGACGATCACCGTAAACGCCGGCGTAGCCCGCAAAGATTTCGTCCAATTCCTCGCCGCGCATACTTTTGACAGGATACCGCCAAAGGCTTTCAACCGTGCCGACCATGTTCATGCTTTAACAATATAGAAGTAGGCCGGCGAAAGCGCTGAAGAATTCGATCACGCAACGCCGAACGAATTGCAGGGCGATTATGTCTGTCGCCATTTGAGGACCGAAACGCAACGGCGTAGGGGCGATTGACCTCACCGACGCCGCCTACAGTGTGCGTCATTAGAAATTTGTTTGGATGAAATCTGGACTGGCGTGGACGTCGATCTGCCGAAGGATGTTGTCGCCAGCGTTAACGAATCGGTGCGGCGTATTTGCAGGAATAACCGCAATGCCGCCCGCTGATACTTCGCGCTCTTCATCGCCGACCGTGATTCTGGCCACTCCTTCGATTACAAACGCGACTTCCACGTACGGATGCTTGTGCAGCGGCGGACCCTCTCCACGCTGGGCTGAGACAATGTAAGCGGAGAAGGGTGCACCATAACTTTGTCCAATAAATTCATGCGACATTCCCGCAAACGGCAGCTGCTCGAGATTCAGAAAACTCATGGTTTCAGTTTATGGATAAAACAGCTCGCGCCCAACTTCATGAATCGACGGACACCAGCGAGGATAAGAGCTGTTCGCAGGGGCAAACCCAAAATGGATGCAACGTCACGTTGCCTCAAATTCGCCGCGCTCGCGATTTTTTCTGACGCGATCCCACGGAAACGATTGGCCATTCATCGCGATATAAACACCAGGGGGCAAAACCTGGGCGAAGGATAAGGCGCTGCCGAGATTGAACAGACCATCGGAACTGCCAAAAGCATACGGGATCATTGCGCCAGTCAGCACAATTGTTTTTCCCGAAACTGCGCGCGCAATAGCCGCAGCCGTATCGGTCATAGTGTCGGTTCCGTGGGTGACGACAATGCGGTCTTCAGCCGATTGCGCGCAATTCTGCACAATGAGCGCGCGATCAGCATCCGTCATGTCCAGACTATCGATCATCATTATAGTGCGGATCGTCGTGTCGACGCGCGACCGTCCCAGGCGCAGCATCTCAGCGACGTGCGTATCCTTGAAATACAACCTTCCGGTAAGTTCGTCGTATTCCTTATCAAAGGTGCCGCCCGTAACGAGGATTCGAATCGCCATGAAATTAATTTGCCCGGAACAACTGCCTTTGAGCAAGTTTGGAAACGTTGAAGATGAAGCCGCGAAGTAAGGTGATCGAGACGGATAAATGAACTGGGCGGCGTGTAGCGGCCATTGTGCCAAGCGCCGAATCGAAAAAAGGCGTTTGCTGCGGCGAGAGCCTCTACAACGATTGGTTACGGATTTACACTTTGCTTACTCCCCTCGTGGAGCAATGCCCGGCTTTAATTCATTGTCCCGAGTTTATGACTTCAAATCGAGATCCTGAGTCAAAGACAACGCGGAAAATCGCTGACGACATCCTGCTGATTTCCTTTCCGCTGCGCGCGCTCGGAATCGATTTCCGGCGTAACGTGACGCTTCTGCGACTCTCCGATCGTCGGGTCGTGATCCATTCCACCGCGCGATTCGCGGAACGCGACCTCGCTGCCATCCGAGCGTTCGGTGAACCGACTTGGCTGGTCGATGCGACCTTGCTGCACGATACCTTCGCGAAAGAAGCCCGGGCGGCATTACCCGATCTCGCTTATCTCGCGCCCGGTGGTTTTACCAAAGCGACAAAAATTCCGACCGAGTCACTGTCGCGTCCGCCGTCGGATTGGGCGGGCGAAATCGATGTGTTGCGAATTGATGGCCTTCGGACGAACGAGCATGCTTTGTTTCATCGGCCGTCGCGGACACTCATAGTCGCGGATCTGTTCTTTTCGTTTCCTGGAGATATGCCGCAATGGCCCCGATTCTTTGCGCGGCACATCATGCGTTTGCCGCGGCTGTTCGGTGTCAGCGCCTTCGTTCGCCGGTTGATGATCCGCGATAAGCAAGCTTTTGCCGATTCGATGAACGTTTTGCTCGCCTGGGATTTCGAGCGAGTAATCGTCGCTCACTGGGAACCGATCCAAAAAGATGGCAAACGTGAAGTCGAGCGCGCCCTGCGCGACGCTGGCTTTTAATGTAGGAGGGGCCTTCACACCCCGAAACCTCTGCGATTGACTCAGTCGGGGCACTAAGGCCATCCCGAATTAACTACTTCACGCGCTTCCCGTGCTTGATGATCATGTCGACCCGCTGCAACAAATCGATGTGACGAAGGACGTCGCCTTTTAGCGCGATAATGTCGGCGTACTTGCCGGCGCTAACCGAGCCGTAGTCCTTGTCGACTTTCATCATGACGGCCGGCCAATACGTCGCCGCGCGAATCGTATCCATTGGGTCGACACCAAGCTGGTTCACCCACACATCCAGTTCATGCCAGGTGGAGCTGTTGTGGAACTTCATCGGGATCCCGCTGTCCGTGCCGATCAGCATTACCACACCGGACTCGCGCAGCTGTTTGAACTTGTCTCGAACCGTTTTCGCTCGCAACGGTGTGATTTGGTAGTAGGAGAGCTGGTTTGGATGCGCGATGGAGCGTTTGA
>JBKPQI010000066.1:0-8582 GCA_046733975.1 Verrucomicrobiota bacterium | reverse complement strand
GACAAGGGCGGCGTTGAGGATCTGGGTGCGCCGGTCGAGGGCGGGTTCAATATGGGTATTAGCCATCGGCCGGTAAGATGAATGAACGTTCATTCAATGTCAAGGGGTGGATTTCCCTTATAATATAGGCCGTATTCGGCGCTAGACTTTTGGGGGACTTGCCAAGACCGGAACGTGAACGGGGAACTGGGGCCGGCCAAGGTTTGTGCGGTAGCGCACGCGTCTCGCGTGTTGGTTTCGGCGTCTCGCCGAAACAGCCTGTGCCTGACAATTCGCAATTCCACAGCAAATTGCTCTTTCGGAAAGTTCGCGAGCGCGAGACGCGAATCGCCAACGCGCGACACGCGTGCGCTACCTGGACCAGCTGGCAGACCGGCCCCCGCTTGACGGCAATCACTCGAGATGGCCTCGTCTGTTCGGATGAAATCGCGCGATCCGTTGTCGCTTGTCGAACAAGAATTGCGCGATTGCCCAACGACACGTCGCTATCTGATCGGCGTTTCGGGTGGTCGCGATTCGATCGCCCTGCTAAACTTGCTGCTCGAGCTCGGCTACAAAAAACTCGTCGTCTGCCATCTTGACCATCGATTACGCGGCGCGGCCTCGCGGGCCGATGCCCGGTTCGTCGAAGAAATCGCGCGCGAGTTTGGCCTCGATTGCAAAGTGGGATCCGCGGATGTCAGCGCCTTGGCCAGGCGCTCGAAATTATCCATCGAGACCGCGGCGCGTTTTGCACGCTTCGCCTTTTTCATCGAAGTCGCGCGCCGACTGCGCTGTTCCAGGATCTTCCTCGCGCATCATGCGGACGATCTGGTCGAGACTGCGCTACTCAATCTTTTTCGCGGCGCCAGCCCTGGTGGCATGGCGGCAATGCGCCACGTTTCGACGCATCATATCGGTCGGACCAAGCTAACGATCCTTAGACCATTGTTCGCAGTATGGCGCAGTGAAATTGACAGCTACATTCGAGAGCGTGGCCTGAAATTTCGCGAGGACAAAACTAATGCCGTGCTCCGCGCTTCGCGAAACAAAATCCGTCATCGCATGCTTCCGGATATCGAAAAGCAGTTTGGGCGCGATGTCCGGAAAGCGATCTGGCGGGCTGCGCAAATCTGGGGCGAAGAAGAAGTGTTGCTCGATTCGCTCGTACCAAGCGATCTGGTTTCGGCCTCTCACCTTTCGGTTCCGGCTCTTCGGAAAATACCAAGCGCGTTGCAACGCCGAACCATTGTGCGCTGGCTCCGGCGGCGGCGAGTTTCAGATGTCAGCTTTGATGTTGTCGAAAGCGTGCGGCGACTTGTAGAACCGGGCGCGAGTGTCGCAAAAGTAAATTTACCGCGCGATCGACACGCACGCCGCCGCGCCGGGAGAATATTCATCGAGTAACCGTTATCCCGAGCGACAGGCGAGGGACCCCGTTGCATTCCTTAAAGCGCGCAACCGCATCCCTCGGTCGGAGCCGGACTGGCGTTTCGCTCGGGATGACGCTTGATTACTCCAATGTCTTCAGATGTCCGCGTCCGCTTCGCCCCGTCGCCCACTGGATATCTGCATATCGGCGGGGCGCGGACGGCGCTATTCAACTGGCTCTTCGCCCGGCATCACGGCGGCACACTTGTCTTGCGAGTGGAAGACACGGATCGAGCCCGCAACACCGAGGAAGCGACGGCGGCCATTTACCAAGGCTTAAAGTGGCTGGGATTGAACTGGGATGAGGGGCCGCATGTTGGCGGCCAGTTCGGTCCTTATTTTCAAAGTGAACGCAACGAAATTTACGAGCGTTACCTGAAGAAGCTTCAGGACGCCGGTCACATTTTCGACGACCAGGGCGCGCTCCGGTTTCGTTCACCCCGCGAGCATGTGGTGGTGGACGACCTCGTCTGCGGGAAAATCGATTTCGATCTTTCCAACGAAGAGATCCATCCCGATTTGACTATCCGTCGCCCGGACGGCTCGTGGATTTTTCATTTCGTGAACGTGATCGATGACCTGGAGATGAAAATTTCGCACGTCATCCGCGGTGAAGATCATCTGTCGAACACGCCTAAACACATCGAGCTTTTCCGCGCGCTTGGTGTGACGCCGCCCCATTATGCGCACATCCCGCTGATTCTAAACCGCGACGGCTCCAAAATGAGCAAACGAGATCAGGGCGCGAGCGTGGACTACTATATGAACAGGGGATTTCTGCCGGAGGCGGTCCGCAATTATCTGTGCTTGCTCGGCTGGTCGCCTAAGGATAATCGCGAGAAAATTCCGGTCGACGAGATCGTTAAGATTTTTGATCTCAACAAGGTGGTGCGAAGTCACGCCACCTTCGATCCGGACAAATTGCATTGGCTCAATGGCGAATACGCGCGCGAGCTATCCGATGATCGGTTTCAGGCGTTGAGCAGGGAGGCTTTGCGTGTGGCCGGGGTCAAGCTGGACAGTTTTTCCGACGAGTACATTTCAGCCGCGCTTGAGACCTGCAAAGGCAAGATCAATGTCTTTGATGAACTGCCTGCGTACTGCGGTTTTTATTTTGCCGACGAAATCGATTATACGCCGGAAGGTGTTGCCAAAAACCTGACACCCGAGAACAAGACGCGCCTTCAGGTGCTGCGCAACGCATTTGCCCGAACCGAGAATTTCTCGGCACCTGAAATTGAAACCGTGTTGAAGACCACGGCGAAGACACAGGGGGTAAAGGTTGGTGTGATTGTGCACCCGACTCGCTTTGCAGTAACTGGCAGCAACGCCGGTCCGAGCCTCTATCATTTGCTGGAAGTGCTCGGGAGGGAAAGAGTCGTCGCGCGAATTGATCAGGCGCTTGCGCTTGGAAGTTAGGCATCTTGCCTGACTCGCCGCGAAGCATCTTGCTTTGCGCGTGTGCGAATCGGCACGCTAGGAGCCTGCCCGCCGAGTCAGGCTGGAAGCCTAACTTCCTTTCCTCGCTTCCTTCGCCCAGGTGTCTTTCAGCGTCACCGTCCGATTCCACACTTGTTTGCCGGCGGTTGAATCCGGATCGAGCGCGAAGTAACCAAGTCGCTCGAACTGATACCGCTTCTCCGGTGTCGCATCCGACAGGGCGGGCTCGCATTTCGCATTCACCACTTCGAGCGACTGCGGATTGATCGAGGATTTGAAATCGCCCGCGGCATCGGGCTCGGCCTCACTGAATAGCCGATCGTAAAGACGGACTTCAGCGTCGCAGGCGTGTGCCACGCTCACCCAATGAATCGTTCCCTTTACCTTGCGATTCGAAGTGGCGCCACCCGATTTGCTCTCCAGGTCGACCGTGCAGCGCAGTTCCGTTACATTGCCGGAACTATCTTTCACTACTTCATCACACTTGATGATATAGGCATACTTTAACCTAACTTCGCCGCCCGGCTTCAAACGGAAATACTTTGGCGGAGGCGTTTCCATGAAATCAGCCGCCTCGATGAAAAGCTCGCGTCCGAATGGTACTCTTCGTTTTCCGGCGCTTTCATCTTCCGGATTGTTCACCGCTTCCAGCTCTTCCACGTCTTCTTCTGGGTAATTGGTCAACACGACTTTTATGGGCCGAAGAACAACCAGCCGCCGCTCAGCCGTGCGGTTGAACTCTTCGCGAATGGTATGATCGAGCACAGCCATATCGGTCATGCTCGGGTATTTGGTGATACCGATGTTGTAGGCGAATGCTCGTAACGCACTCGCCGTGACTCCGCGACGCCGCAGTCCAGAAATCGTTAGCATTCTCGGATCATCCCAGCCGTTGACCAACTTCTCGTTAACGAGCTGGATGAGCTTTCGTTTGCTCATCACCGAGTAGGTTAGATTTAACCGCGCAAATTCATATTGATGGGGAACGGGCGGTGACAATTCCAGCGCCTGCAAAATCCAGTCGTAAAGCGGTCGATGCACTTCGAATTCCAGCGTGCAAATGGAGTGGGTGATGCCTTCGATGTAATCGCTCAGGGTGTGGGCCCAGTCGTACATCGGATAAATGCACCATTTGTCGCCGGTATGATGATGCGACGCGTGGCGAATACGATAGAGCACAGGGTCACGCAGCCAGACATTCGGCGCGTTGACGTCGATTTTTGCTCGTAACGTCCGGGTCCCATCCGGGAATTCGCCGGCCTTCATCCGCTCAAATAGGTTGCGGTTTTCGGCGATGGCACGCTCGCGGAATGGGCTTTCTTTTCCCAGGCGGCGAAACTCGTCAGTCTCTTCCGCCGTCATGTCGTCGACGTAGGCTTTACCTTTGTCGATCAGTTGCAGCGCAAACTGGTAAAGCTGATCGAAGTAATCCGAAGTATAAAGCGGCGCGCCGCCGAGATTTCTATCGGCCCACGCGTCGATCAGCCAGTGGACATCCGCCATGATGGATTCGACGTATTCGGTTTCTTCCTTGGTCGGATTGGTGTCGTCCATGCGAATGTTGCAGACGCCGTCGAATTCGTGAGCAATGCCAAAGTTCAAGCAGATGGACTTGGCATGGCCGATGTGGAGATAACCGTTCGGCTCGGGCGGGAACCGCGTCACGATCTTCGTGTGCTTGCCGGTCCGCAGATCATCCGCGACAACATCGCGGATAAAGTCGGTCGGGGCGGTAGTTTCGGCGGTTTCGTTCATTGTCTCAGCGAACGCTACGGATGAACGGTCAAGTCGACAACCTTGGCCATTAGACGCTACACTATCTCACGTGTCATCCTGAGCGAAGCGAAGCGGAATCGAAGGATCCCGTTGCGGTAACTTAAAGATTGCGCACCGGGATCCCTCGACTTCGCTCGGGATGACGTGAAAAAGAAGCCCGCCAACCAAGTTTATGCATTAGCGGATTTGCGAACATGGAAGCGGATGCGTCCCCCGATACGCCTTGGCGTTCTGGGCGATCCAGTGGCGCATTCGCTCTCTCCGCAAATGCAGAACGCAGCGCTGAACGCGTGCGAGATCGACATGCAGTATGGCCGGTTTCAAATTGCGCCCGATGAATTGGAGGAATCACTGCGCCTGATTCGAACACTCGATTTCGTCGGAGTGAATCTTACCGTCCCGCACAAGATCGCAGCTTGCGGATTCATGGATGACATCGACGAAAACGCGCGACGTATCGACGCCATTAATACGATCAAAATCGAAGCAGGAAAACTGCGAGGCTATAATACCGACGGCAAGGGATTCGCGCGCGCGGTGCGGCAGGAGTTCAGTGTGGACCTGCGCGATTTGCGGATCATGATCTTGGGAGCCGGTGGTGCGGCCCGAGCAGTCGCGTTTCAATGCGCGAGAGAAAATTGCGAGCGCCTCGTTATTGCCAACAGGACCCTCGAAAAAGCGGAGCGATTGGCGGAAGAACTCCGCGATTATTTCGCCGGTCCGAGGGTTTTGGGACCAGTGTCGCGACTGCAGGCAGTCCCGTGGGAGGAGTCGGCGATCCGATTTCAAATCGCACATCTCGATTTGATCGTGAACGCTACGCCACTCGGATTGAATCGGAGCGATCCGTCACCGATTCCGGCGCGCTTGCTGGCGCCGCATTTGATGATTTACGACATGGTGTATGCCCGCGGCTCCCTGGTCGCCGCGGCGCTCGAGGCCGGCCCTCGCGCAGTGAACGGTTTGTCGATGTTGCTGCATCAGGGGGCGCTGGCGTTTGAGATCTGGTTCGAGCGCGACGCGCCGATGGCAGCGATGCGGGCAGCACTGTAGCCGCCTCGCTGGCTGCGCGAGGCGCGGCGCGACCAAGGGAGACGCGGGTGTAGCCACGGCGCTCTGTCGCCGTGCAAACGCCCCGACTGAGCGGGGCGGCTACAGGTTCTCCTTTGCCATCTGCTGACTGCGCTCGGTTGCCGCTTTCACGGCATCAGCAAGCGCGTCAGCAATGCCGCGCTCTTCCATTACGCGCAACCCGGCGGCGGTTGTTCCACCCGGCGTGACCACCATCTTAATCAGATCGGCTGGCGATTTTTCGCTCGTGATCATCAGTTCAGACGCGCCGAGAGCGGTCTGAGCGGCGAGTCGCAGGGCCGATTGTTTGCTTAACCCCATTTTCTCCCCGCCGCGGGCGAGTCCTTCGATCATCGCATAAACAAAAGCCGGGCCACTACCCGACAGAGCCGTGACGGCATCGATCTCTTCCTCACCAATTTCAACTACCAAGCCAATGGCAGCGAACATCGCCCGAATTTTTTCGCGATCCTCAGCGGTGGCGCGTGCGCCGGCAGCGACCGCAGTGGCCGCGCGTCCAATAGCGCTCGGCGTATTCGTCAGCACACGCATCACTCGCGCTGGCGTGACGGCTTCCATTTGCTCGATGCGAATGCCGGCGGCGAACGAAACGACCAGTTTATTGGCGAGCGTCTCACCGACCTCGCGCAAAACCGCCAGCACCATCTGAGGTTTCACTCCCAGAAAAACGGTTTCCGCATGTTCGGTGACGTCTCTGTTGTCCGTTGTGACAGAAATACCGAGTTCGTTTTGTAATTGCGCGCGCGTTTCTGAAACCGGTTCGCTCGCGATGATGGCAGACGGCGGGCAGAATTTTTTGAGAAGTAGCCCGCTAATGACCGAGCCAGCGAGTTTGCCGGCGCCGATGAAGCCGAAGGAATGTCTTTTCACGTGCGCATTATTGTGGAGGACGACCGACCCATCGCAAATCGAACTTTGTAGGGGCGAGCTCGCGGCTCGCAATTCGCACGGCGTCTGTGTCAGACGCCGATGATCCGTAAGACTACGTTTCACAGAAACGCGCCACAACTGGTGGTGGCGCCGTGATCTCGTCCTGAAGGCGTAGAAGCGCGCCTCTCCGTTGACCCTCTGGGACCGTTTGAGCACGCGTGAATTTGCCCGATATTGGTGGGTGGTAACGGCGGGTATAAATTACGGGTCTCCAAGCCGCACTGGCGTCGATCTGGCAGCGGACATCGCCGAACTGAAACGCGAACGCAATGCTGTCATCCTCGCGCATAATTATCAGGTCCGCGAAATTCAGGAGGTCGCAGATTTCGTCGGCGATTCCCTCGGTCTCAGCTATCAGGCGGCGAAAACGGATGCGGAAGTAATCCTTTTTTGTGGCGTGCATTTCATGGCTGAAACCGCGAAAATCATTAACCCGACCAAGCGCGTTGTTTTGCCGGATCTCGATGCCGGTTGTTCGCTTTCGGAATCGTGTCCGCCGCCGGCGCTCGCCGCTTTTTTGAAAAAGCATGCCGACAAAAATTATTATGTCATTGCCTACATCAATTGCAGCGCCGGGGTGAAGGCGCTCAGCGATGTCATTTGCACTAGCGGCAACGCCGAAAAAATCGTAAAGTCAGCGCCGGCCGATCGGAACATCCTTTTTGTTCCCGACCAAAATCTTGGTGCCTGGGTGATGGAAAGAACGGGCCGCAAAATGGATTTGTGGCAGGGCACCTGTTACGTGCACGTGGAATTCACCGCACGCAGCATTCGTAAAATTCGCGAGCAACATCCCGGGGCGCCGCTGGTCGCTCATCCGGAATGCACCGCGGCGGTGCGCATGTTAGCCGACGAAGTTTGTTCCACCGAAAAAATGGTGACCTATTGCAAGGAATCGCCGGCCCCGGAAATCATTATTGTCACCGAGGCTGGCATGCTCCACCGCCTCCGCCGGGAAATTCCGGGCAAGAATTTCATTCCGGGACCGACGGAACATTGCGCCTGCGCCGAATGCCGGTTCATGAAAATGAACACGCTGGAAAAAGCGTTCAACGCCCTGCGAGATTTGAATCCGGAGATCAATTTACCCGAGTCCTTGCGCGCGCGCGCGGAATTGCCGATCCGCCGAATGCTCGAGCTGAGCCGCTAATCAAGGAACGGCTGTTTCCAACTGCCAACCGAATAAAACGGCGTCGCGAGAGTGCCCTCGCTTGACTGATTACCTCGGGATACTTGCGTCTAAATGCGACCCATCCTTAAAGGCCGGCGATCTCCGATCGCCGGTTGATTTTCGGTCGGCAGTTTGGAACCAGCCGTTCCTTGAAGCGCTGTTCAAATAAAAAAGGATCCGCCTTCGCGTCGCGTCGCAGGCACGCTTCGCGAGAGGCGGATCTCCCTACGCTGCCAATCTTAATCTTCGTCGAGGACGACGCGGTCGACCATCATGTCGTCGCCGCTGCCCACATAGTGGACATGAACAGGTACGCCGACCCTGACCTTGGTCTTGACCGTCTCTTCGTCGAGCGTCTTACCGCTCTTGGTCACATAGGTGACTGTCTTGCCGAAGCGATAACGACGCGGGCCACTGGTTTCCTTCAACACAATGGCGCTGCCAGGTGTATACTCAGTGATTGTTCCGCCGCCTTCCGTCGTCGTAGTTGTCGAGGTCGTGGTTTCCGAGACCTGAGCCCACGCAAACGGAGCAGCCGCTGCCACCGCCATGCTTAATAGTAGTTTCTTCATCTTTACGCTTTCCTTTCGATTTCGTGTCCAGATGCGCCCTGCCCCACATGGGTAAGGCTCTGGTTCATAGAAATAATCGTGGCCCTCCGAATCGACGGCTGTGTATCATGGCCAAGGAAACATTTTATTCCCTGTCTCTTATACACATCTGACGCTGCCGACGACTTGGTCTCGGTGTAGTTCTGGGTGGT
>JBKPQI010000065.1:0-4144 GCA_046733975.1 Verrucomicrobiota bacterium | reverse complement strand
GGCGCGGCAGAAGCGCTCCGTCACATTCTCACCATCACCAAGCGCGAAGTCACCGGCTTCTTTGCCTCCCCGGTCGCATACGTTTTCATCGTCATCTTTCTGCTGCTTTCCGGATTTTTCACATTCATGGTTGCCGGGTTTTTCCAGCGCGGCCAGGCCAATCTCGTGACCTTTTTCGCCTGGCATCCTTGGCTGTATCTGTTCCTCGTTCCCGCCGTCGGCATGCGAATGTGGTCGGAGGAGCGGCGGCTCGGCACGATCGAGCTGCTGTTAACAATGCCGATCACTCCATGGCAGGCAATTGTCGGAAAATTTCTCGCCTCCTGGTTAATTCTCGCCATCGCGCTGGCGTTGACGTTCCCGGTCGTGATCACGGTGAACTACCTTGGCCACCCCGATAATGGCGTGATTTTCGCAGGGTATATCGGCAGCCTTTTGCTTTCCGGAGCATATCTGGCGATTGCAGCCATGACTTCGGCGATGACACGAAATCAGGTCGTTAGTTTCATTTTGTCAGTCGTGATTTGCCTGTTCCTGATTTTGGCGGGCTGGCCGCCGATCACCAACTTGTTAACGGAATGGGCCAGCCCATGGCTGGTAGACATGATCACGGCGTTCAGCGTTATGACCCATTTTGAGAGTATCCAGAAGGGTGTGCTCGATTCCCGCGATGTGTTGTTTTTCTTTTCCGTGATCGTGTTCTGTCTGTTTACCACCAGCGTGATTCTGCGCGCGCATCGAGCCGGCTAACCAAAGATTCGCGATGAAAACGAAGAACCTCGAGCCGTTCCTTTACTCTACCATCGGTGTGATCGCGATGTTGTTAATTCTGGTCGCCTTCAATGTCATTGCGGCGCAATTCAAACAACGGATTGATCTCACGGCGGAGCATGCCTACACACTCTCACCCGGAACCAGAGCGATCCTCGCCAAGTTGGATACTCCGGTGCAGATCCGGTTTTACTGCACGAAGAACGTTAGCACGATGCCGGTGGCGCTAACGACTTACGCGCAGCGGGTCGAAGATTTGCTCGGCGAATATCGACAGGCTTCCAAGGGTAAAATCGAAATTCAGCGGTTGAATCCCGAGCCGGATTCTGATGCGGAGGATTCAGCGCGCTTAGACGGCGTCGAAGGTGAACCGCTCCGCAGCGGCGAAAGAGTTTATCTCGGCTTGAGCGTGTCGATGCTCGATCAAAAGCAAACCATTCCGTTTCTCACTCCGGATCGTGAGCGTCTTCTCGAATACGATATTTCACGCGCCATAGCCGGAGTGATGACAACCGAAAAGCCGAGTGTCGCAGTGATGAGCTCGTTGCCGGTGATGGGGCAGATGAACCCGATGATGCAGCGGCAGCAGCGCGGGCAACGACCGTGGGCGTTAATCGACGAGCTGAAGCGAGATTTCAATATTAAGCAGGTCGAGACGACGGCGGACAAGATTCCAGATGACATCAAAGTGCTGCTGGTCATTCATCCGAAAGAAATTTCTGACGCCACGCAATTCGCGATTGATCAGTTTGTCCTGCGCGGCGGCAAATTGATCGTATTCATCGATCCCATGTGCGCGCTGGATCGGCCGCCGATGCAGACGGGAATGATGCCGCAGCCGAGCGTTTCAAATATGGAAAAACTCTTTCCGGCGTGGGGCATTGTTTTTGATACGTCGAAGGTGGTTGCGGACATGGAACACGTGGCCCGGTTGCAGGAGGGACCCAACCCGGCGGTGTTGGCTCTCAACGAAACCGACGTTAACAAGGATGATGTGGTTACCGCCGAGGCCGACAATCTGGTGATGGCGTTTGCAGGCGCGCTCGTCGGAACGCCAAAGGACGGGATTACCGAAACGATCCTCGTCAAATCATCCAAACGCTCGCAATTAGTCGAAGCCATGGCGGCGCAAATGATGGGCGGTCAAATCGCCCGCGATTTTGCTGCGGGCGGAGTGGAATATCCACTGGCGGTGCGGCTCAACGGCAAGTTCAAGACCGCGTTCCCCGATGGAAAACCGAAGGCTAGCCCAACGCCCGGAGCTCCGGAGGAAAAGAAGCCGGAAGAAAAGACGACCGAAGCGGCTTTGAAAGAGTCGTCGCAGCCGACCACGGTTGTATTGGTCGGTGATACCGACATGATCCAAGACCCACTCGCGATTCGGGAACTTGGGACGCTGACTGGTCAGCGTTTGATCATGCCCTCAAACAGCAATTTAAGCTTCGCCCAGGGTATCGTCGAGCAGCTCGCAGGCGACAGCAATCTCATCTCGGTGCGAAGCCGTGCATCACGTGAGCGCCCGTTCACTGTCGTGCAAAAATTACAAGCCGACGCCGAAGCCAATTACCAAAACAAAATCCGTGAGCTGGAAAATAGTCTGGCCGAAACACAGCGCAAAGTGAACGAGCTGCAACGAACCAAGGGAGAGGATGGTCAGCGGTTCATTCTTTCACCCGAACAACAACAGGAGCTCGCCAATTTCCGGAAAACCGAGGCGGACGTAAAAGGCCAGCTCAAGGACATGCGCCGGCAGCTCCGCGCCTCAATCGATTCGCTGGAGAACCGGATCAAGTGGCTGAACATCGCCGGAATGCCGGCCGCGGTGATTGTGGCCGGGTTCGTCTTTTCGATGGTGCGTCGGAAGCGATCAGCCTGATGAAAGCACGGCAGCTGGCGATCGTTCTGGTTGCATTGATTGTCCTCGGCGGGATCGCGCTGGTGGTACGCAGTCACAACGCGACTTCGTGGCGGGAGGCGGCGACCGCTACGCAGGACAAAATTCTGAATTTTCCGCTCAATGACGCAGCGCACCTTGCCATCAAAACGAGTGTAGATGAGCTAAATCTCGTTAGGAAGAACGACGTTTGGGTCGTGGCCGAGCGCTTCGATTTTCCTGCCGATTTCACTGAGGTCGCCAATCTCCTCCGGAAGCTGTGGGAATTACATCCGACCCAGGATGTAAAGGCGGGGCCGTCGCAGCTTGGACGGCTTGAGCTGGTCGAGCCGCGCCAGGGGTCGAATGCCGGCGGCAACAGCAGCGTGCTTATTGATGTGAAAAACAAGGATGACAAGCGAGTTGCCGCCTTGCTCCTGGGCAAAAAGCAGTTGCGGGAATCGGATCAATCGGCGGTAGGAATGGCTGCCGCCGGGCGCTACGTCATGCCGTTAGACGGGTCGAATCGTGTTTTTCTTATTTCTGAAAGTTTTGATGAGGTGCAGAGCAAACCGGAGCGCTGGCTCAACCGCGACTTCATCAAAGTGCAGGATCCAAAGGTGATCACCGTTGCCGGCTTAACACCGAACACCAATTGGAAGCTGGCACGGGATACAACCTCAACGCCGTGGAAGCTCGTCGATGCCAAACCCGGTGAAGAACTGGACGCGTCGAAGGCAATGGCTGTTGCAACGCTCTTTGCCAATCCGAGCTTCGCTGATGTGCTGAATGCAAAGACGCCAGCCACGGAAACCGGTCTCGATAAACCTTCCACGGTGCGGATCGAAACGTTCGATGGCTTTGTTTATGACCTGCGTATCGGGAAATTGATGGGGGAAAATTATCCAGTTACTCTCAGCGTGAACGCGCAGATCGCCGAACAGCGAGTTCCTGCACAGGATGAAAAGCCCGACGATAAAGCAAATCTCGAGAAGCAGTTTCAGGATAAGCGAACTGAGTTGATGGAAAAACTGTCGAAAGAAAAGAAGGCGGAGAATTGGATTTATCTGACTTCAAAGAGCACAATCGATCAATTGCTGAAGGATCGCAGTACGCTCTTCGTGGAGAAGAAGCCTTCGCCGGCGCCGAGCGGCCCTGGCGACAGCGCTGCACCAGTGGTTTCTGTTCCACCAGGCGACACCACGCCTGTTGTTTCGCCTTCGCCCTCACCTCGCAAACGCCCGAAGTGAAGTGGGTGCAGTCGCGTGAAGGAACGGCTGTTGCCAACTGCTGGCTGAAGCAAAGGCGACGACCGTCGCCTATTCGTATCATTTTTGGAGCGAGTAGAAATCGCTTTTCGGTGTAGTCGGCAGTTAGAAACAGCCCCTCTTTGAGGCTTGCCGTGCGCGCGCGGTCGCAGCTAAACGCGCTGCTCGATGACTGGGAACGCCGGTTGCCAAACGCCGAGCTCGCAAAGTCGACTGATGAGTTGCCTAAATG
>JBKPQI010000064.1:0-18099 GCA_046733975.1 Verrucomicrobiota bacterium | reverse complement strand
GAGGAGACAGCCGTCCCTTGCGTTTCGCACCGCGTGGGCGACGGCAAATTCGTTTCCTTCTTTCACAGCAGGGTTCCATTTAACGTTTCCGGCACAGTTTTAATCGGCAAGTATATCGATAGTGAACGACTTCCAGCAGTTGATGCGGCGATGGACCACGCTAGCTCCATACAACGCTGGTCATGTCATGCGTGTGTCTGGCGTGCCGGATCTCGAGCGCTGGCGCAGGGCGCTTAGTGCGGTCGCAAGTTCACTTGAATTTACCGAATCAGCTCCGCTCGAGTCGACCCGCCTTTCGCTTGACCAACAGATAATCAAAGAACTGAACCGTCCTTTTGTTGCAGGAACGTCGCCACTTCGCACCTTCATTCTCTACGATCAAAGCGACAGTCATTTGCTTGGACTGATTTACGACCATTGGTTCGCTGATAGTCCTTCCGTCCGCGCTTTTATGCAGCGCGTCTTTTTGCATTATGCCGGTGGCGCCGAGAATGTTCTACCGCTCCAGTTCGCGTGCGATGACGATTTAGAGAAGTCGCGATTTGGCTTTCGTGCACTCGGTTTCGCTGTTCGAAATTATCTGCGCCATCGCGCCGCCTATCGGGTTCATTTGCGCGATCCAATGGACTTCACCGCCGGTTTTTTTTCAACCCGCTTCCCAGACGGTCTGATCGATCACATCCGCGCCTTCGCGAAGAAACATGAAGCGACGGTGAATGACGTGTTTCTCGCCGCCTCTGCCCAGGTCCTTGGAAAATTTACGGTGGAACAGCGAAAGTCGGAACCTTTTCCGCACCCGAAGCGAGATCGCATCGCAATTGCTACTGCGGTTGATCTGAACCCTGCTTCCGCCGAAGAGCTGAACAACGTCTTCCGCTTTCTCGTTGGCTATTTCACGATCGTGTACGACCGCCCCGAAATGCGATCGTTACCTGACGTGGTCGCTGCCACCGCGCGTGAAACATCTGCGAGCAAGAGCGCAGCGCACGCGCTTGAATTCAACTGGAGCCTGCGCATCGCTCGCTGGATTTGGGATCAGTCGTCCCGCCCACGCTTCAAAGCGCAATTGTTTCACAAGGGATTGCCCTTTCTCGCGGGGATCTCGAACGTAAATTTGACTGGTTCCTGGGCCGATCAGGAGAAGATGGCGCCGGAAAGCGGAGCGAGAGTGCTGGATTATTTACGTGTATCGCCGGTCGGACCCCTCGTGCCCTTGGTCTTCACTCTCACCACGATTCGCAATCGCCTTTCATTATGCGTCACCTTTCGCACCACTGCCTTTTCACAGGAGCAGGCCAAGCGAATGGCGGCAGAACTGCGGGAACGCTTGCAGCGACTTGAATAGACAAGAGCCTTCTCAAACGTGCCACCCAGCTTTTCTTTCTCCATTTCTCGTTAGATCCTCATATCGTACAATCGGGGGAGCGCAGGCTGCTAGCCTGCAAGTCTCGGCAGCTTGCCGAGACTATTCAGCGTGTCTTTGATGAGAACAACGGCGACGAATTGTTTCGGCCAAGCTGCCCGAAACGGCAGGCTGGCAGCCTGCGCTCGCCGGACCGGACTACAACGCGACTAGCGGTTCACAATATGGAGCGCCCGTTTCTCCACCGCGAGCGCGGCCTCTTTTACCGCTTCACTCAGCGTCGGATGAGAATGGCAGGTCCGCCCGAGGTCTTCACTGCTGCCGCCAAATTCGATCACTGAAGTCGGCTCGGCGATTAACTCCGACGCGGCGTGCTGCAAGATGTGCGCACCCAGAATTTTGTCGGTCTCAGCGTCAGCGACAAACTTAACCACGCCTTCGACATCTTCATTGGCCAAAGCCCGACCGTTCGCCCGGAACGGAAACTTTCCAACACGCACGTTGAGCCCTTTCTCCTTCGCCTGATCTTCTGTTATTCCCACCCCGGCTAGCTCCGGATTGGTGTAAATGATGCCTGGAATAGCGTCGTAATTTACGTGTCCGGCTTTACCGGCGATGTTTTCGATGCAGGCGATTCCTTCGTCCTCCGCTTTGTGCGCCAGCATGGGTCCGGCGATCACATCGCCGATTGCGTAAATACCTTCGATGTTAGTACGAAGATGTTTGTCCACTTTGATGCGTTTCTTGTCATCGAACTCGACGCCTACTTTTTCGGCGCCCAGCCTTTCCGAGAACGGCCGGCGACCGACTGACACCAGCACCTTGTCAGCCTCGAATGTCAACGCCTCGTTAGCTTTGGTTGCAGTCGCGACAGCGCGACCATTCTCAGCTTTGACGCCAGTCACTTTGGTCTCGAGGTGAAACTTGATTCCTTGTGAAGTGAGCGCGCGCTGCAGCAAATTCGAGAGCTCCAGATCGAAACCGAGCGCGATCCGGGGCAAAAACTCAAGTACCGTCACTTCACTGCCGAGGCGGTTCCAAACCGACCCGAGCTCAAGACCGATCGCGCCGGCGCCAATCACCAGAAACCGTTTCGGTGCTTCCTGGAAGCAAAGCGCTTCCGTGCTGCTAACAATGGTTTTGCCGTCGAATTTTGCGAATGGAAGTTCGATCGGCACGCTGCCGGTCGCGATTACGATGTTCTTCGTCTCAATCTCCTGCGTTTCGCCGGCCGAAGATTTCACCGACACTTTTCCCGGCGCGGTGATGGTGCCCGTTCCTTCCAGCACCATCACTTTGTTCGTCTTCATTAATTGACGCACCCCGCCGGTAAGCGTTTTCACGACCTTGTCCTTACGCTTTAGCATCGTCGACAAGTCGACACGCGGATTGTCGAGCAGAATTCCGTGCTTGGCTGCCTCTCTTGTCGCGAAGTGGAAGTGATCGCTGGAAGTGAGCAGGGCCTTGCTCGGGATACATCCGACATTCAGGCAGGTCCCGCCCAGTTCCTTGTCTTTTTCAATCAGGGCGGTCTTGAGTCCGAGCTGACCGGCGCGAATAGCCGCGACGTATCCGCCGGGGCCCGAACCAATGATTACTACGTCAAACTTTTCCATAAACACCTCGTCATCCCGAGCGGAGCCGAGGGATACCGTTGCGCAAGCTTAAAGGTACCTCGACCGGATCCCTCACCTACGCTCGGGATGACACAGTTTGTATTCAAAAATCGATCGGCAAGGTTTTCGGATTCTCAATTCCTTCCTTCACTTTAATCAAAAATGTGACCGCTTCTTTCCCGTCGATGAGGCGGTGATCGTAGCTAAGCGCGAGAAACATCATTGGACGAACGACCACGGCACCGTTCACCGCGATCGGACGCTCCATGATCTTGTGCATGCCCAAAATTCCACTTTGCGGTGGATTCAAAATTGGTGTGCCCAGCAGCGAACCGTAAGTGCCGCCGTTGGAAATGGTAAACGTGCCGCCTTGCAGGTCCTCAATCTTCAACTTCCCTTCCCGCGCTTTCCTGGCGTACTCGGCGATATTCTTCTCGAGCTCGGCGAACGATTTTTTATCGGCATCACGGATCACGGGCACCACCAGGCCGCGTTCGGTCCCAACAGCGACCGCGATATCATAGAAATTGTTTTGGATAAAATCATCACCTTCAATGCGGCCATTCACTACCGGCACGGCTTTCAATGCGCCCACGGTGGCTTTGACGAAGAACGACATCAAACCTAGCTTCACGTCGTTCTTTTTGCTGAATTCCTCCTGCGCGTGAGCACGCAATGACATCACCTCGCTCATATCGCATTCGTTGAAAGTCGTCAGGATCGCAGCCGTGTTCTGCGCCATCACTAATTGCTGCGCGATCTTCCGGCGGAGGGGAGACATTCGTTTGCGCGTGACCCGTCCATCCTGGGTGGACGGTGCGAGCGGCTGGATGGGTTCCACTGTTTCAACAACAGCGCTCTCTTGTTTTTCAACCGCCGCCCCGGCACCGCGATTTTGCGCTGCGGCAAGTGCGTCTGCTTTGGTAACGCGCCCGCCTTTTCCCGTTCCGGAAATTTTCGACGGGTCGAGCTTCTCTTCTTCGATAATGCGACGAACCGCTGGTGAAAGTTCGTTCGAAGTGGCGGCTGCTGTAGCCCGAGTCGTTGACTCCCGTTGGCCTCCGTCACCGTCGCCGGCTACAGGATCTTGGTCTTGCGCAGCTTTCTTCGTTTCCGCCGCCGTCGCTCCATCCTTTGTTTCTTCAATTTCCGCTACGACGTCGCCGATTTTTACTTCCTGTCCCTCGTTCGCTTTCGTTCTGAGGACACCGTCCGCTTCGGCTACGATTTCGGTGGAAACTTTGTCGGTCTCCAGGGTGAACAGCGGATCGCCCTTCTTCACCTGTTCACCCGATTTCTTATGCCACACCGAAACAACACCGCTGGAAATGGATTCACCAACAGCCGGAATTTTTACCTGCACACTCATGCGCGGCTAAATAAGCCCAAAGAAGTCCCGAGTCGAGCCGAACTGCCAATCCCCGCGTGGCGGGGCCTTGAAGAAAAGACGTTGGATAACTATCGGCTCCACTGGAGAAGCGAGCTCTACGAGCGCAGCGAATCAGCATGGTGGCCTCTCCACTTCAGACGGAGAAGGCTTCGCCGATGACGCAGGCTTGTTCGCGCTTATGTAAGGCGAGAGCGCCCACGGCAGGGCTGGCGCTGGCGCCGCGGCCGGCATAGCCAACCTCGCGTCCAAAGAGCGCCCGCAGCCGCGGCTCGATGAATGTCCAAGCACCCATATTCTGCGGTTCTTCCTGACACCAGACCAGTCGCGCTCTTTTCGGAAACGTTTCCACCGCTTCACGCAGTTGTTCTTCATCAAGAGGATAAAGTTGTTCGATCCGAATGATGGTGGCGGTATCTATCTTTTCCCTCTCGCGATGGCTAACGAGATCAAAATAGACTTTGCCGCAGCAGAGAATGAGGCGATCAATTGCGTCTGAGGTATTGCCGCCGCGGCCAGCGACCGCGGTTACAGGGTCTGGGATGATTTCATGAAATTTGCCGGCGGTGAACTCTTCGGCACCCGAGGTTGAGAATTCCGCACGCAACAAACTTTTCGGGGTCATGACGATGAGCGGCTTGATAAAGTCGCGTTTCATCTGGCGGCGGAGGACGTGAAAATACTGAGCTGGCGTCGTGGGATTGCAAACCTGAATGTTATCTTCGGCGCAGGCCTGAAGAAAACGTTCGAGGCGGGCGCTGGAATGCTCCGGGCCCTGTCCTTCGTAGCCGTGCGGCAATAGTAAAACGATACCGCTCGGCCGCTGCCATTTCGATTCAGCCGAGACAATGAATTGATCGATGATGGTCTGCGCCCCGTTGGCAAAATCGCCGAACTGAGCCTCCCACAAACACAACATATTTGGATAATCGAGCGAATAACCGTAGTCGAATCCAAGCACAGCGGCTTCCGAGAGCAGACTGTTGTAAACGCAAATGCGCGCCTGTTTCTCTGCCAAATGCATCAATGGGTTGTAGGAGTCACCCGTGTTGGCATCATACCAATAGGCGTGACGTTGTCCGAAAGTTCCGCGACGGCTGTCCTGGCCGGATAGACGTACCGGAATGCCTTCCAGCAGCAACGACCCGAAAGCCAGCGACTCGGCAAATCCCCAATCATATGGTCCGCCTTCTTTGAAAATGTGGCGGCGCCGATCGATCAGCATTCGCTTTATCTTTGGCAAAATGTGGAAACCCTCCGGGACGCGGGTGAGACCATTGACGATCTTGCGCAGCATTTCTTCGCTGATCGCAGTCGGTCTTGAGTCTCTGCTGTATTTCGACTGAAATACGGCCGTCGATTCGCTGAACCGTGCCTGCTCCTGCGCTTTTTGTTTCTCGAGCGACTTGATGTTCTCAAGCGCCATCTCCAGCCGGAGTTGAAATTCCGTTTCCACCGAAGCGGCGTCATCCTGGGTCAGGACGCCACGATCGAGTAACTCGCGTTTGTAGATTTGGGTGATCGACGGCCGTTTATCGATTTTGGCGTAGAGATCGGGTTGCGTGAAACCGGGGTCATCCACTTCCTGGTGTCCGTATTTGCGGTAGCAATACATGTCGATGACAAAATCGCGTCCGAACTCCTGACGAAAATCGAGCGCCATTTCGGAAACAAATTTGAGCGCGATCGGATCTTCCCCGTTCACGTGCAGAATCGGAACCTCAATCATTTTGGCAATGTCAGTCGCGTACATCGACGACCGGGCGTCCTCCGGGAGGGTGGTGAAACCGATCTGATTATTAACTACGATGTGAACGGTGCCGCCCGTGGAATAGCCCTTGAGTTGCGACATGTTAAGAGTTTCTGCGACGATCCCCTGCCCCGAAAAAGCCGCGTCGCCATGAATTAAGAGTGGCAGAACCTTGCGGCGGTGTTCGGTATCGCCACGGATGCGTTGTCGCGCGCGCGCCGTGCCTTCCACCACCGGATCAACCGCTTCGAGATGACTCGGGTTAGCCGAAAGCCTAATCTCGACTTCGCCAGCGGCAAGTTTTCGGATGGTGCGATACCCTAGGTGATACTTCACATCGCCGTCGCCCGCGACAAGAGCCGGGATGTAATTCTCGGTGAACTCGGTGAAGATGACGTTGAGCGATTTTCTGAGAAAATTCGCCAGCACATTGAGTCGTCCACGATGGGCCATGCCCATGCAAATTTCCTCGACGCCGTCGCTCACGCACTTGTGCAAAAGCGTGTCGAGAATTGCCATTAAACCTTCCGCGCCTTGCAGTGAAAAACGTTTTTGGCCGACGTAGCTTTGATGCAGAAAAACCTCGAAGGTCTCCGCTTCCAACAGCGCGCGCAGGAGCGCGATCTGTATTTCTGGCGAAGGCGGAGGCGCGAAGATTCGCGATTCAAGTCGATGCCGCACCCAATCGCGAATGCGGGTGTTTTGAATATGCTGAAATTCGGCGCCAATCGACCCGGCATAAATCTGATCGAGCAGGGCGATCATTTCGCGCAGCGACATCTGGCGAGTATCGAGGAAGAACTTTGACGAAACCGGATAGTCTAGATCTTTGTCGCTAAAACCGAACTCTCGCAGAGTGAGCAGTGGATTTTCCAGCCGTTTTTCTGCCAACGGATTCACGCGCGCGATAGTGTGCCCGAGGATCCGATAGGCATAAACAAGCGCATCAATTCGGGTTTGAAGCGGACTCTCCCGCACATCGCGCCGCGCTTCCGGGGCTGCTTCTGCAGTAGCGCCATTTTTCCCGTCCAGACTGCCGAGTTCGAACCCTTCAAAAAAAGCCGACCAGCCGGAATCGAGCGCGGCGCGGTCTTTCTGCCAACGCTCGTAATTTTGCTCGAGCAGATCGAGATTCGGACGGGCGGCGAAGGATGAATGCATAACGATTTAATTTGTCACCGATACGCTTCGTCGCAATGTTTTGGGACAACGACCTGTAAGCCGTATGGAACTTATGGGACTCGTGAGTAATGGTGGTTACTGCTGATCGCGTGCCGTTACTGCGCCAAATTCACGTGAGAAAATTCCCTTCGAAATTGTCGAACAGTTGAAATGAAACGATTGCGTAATGTAGCCGTGGCGCTCTGTCGCCGTGTCTGCGCCTCGACACAGGGAGGCGGCTACAAGCTTTTGAGCACAACGTTGCTCGTGCCTGCGATGCACTTTGCTTCAGCCCAGACGCCAACGCCGCTGCCGTCAACAACTCCCACCGATCCAGCCTCGGAGCCGACGGTGCTGGCGGTTGCCAAAGTGATGCCGGCCGTTGTTAATATCAATGCTGAGCGCGTCGTGCGACGCCAGGTCCGGGACCCATTTGAAGATTTTGCTGCGGAATACTTTGGTACTTATCGCAGTCAACCGCGCGAAATTCGGCAGCGCCTGCAAAGTCTCGGTTCCGGCTTCATTGTTGATCCGGCGGGCTACATCGTGACGAACGAACACGTTGTGCAGCGAGCAGCTGACCTGCGCATCGAAGTTACGACCAGCGACGGCAAAGTTTACAACGCGCGCTACATCACCGGCGATCCGAAGAAGGATCTCGCTTTCATCAAAATCGAAGGCAAAACCGGATTCCCATTCATTGATCTGAATAACCTTTCACCCAATCTCCTCGGCCAGACGGTTATCGTGGTGGGCAACTCGGTTGGCTACGGCAGTTCGATCAGTCGCGGTGTCCTGAGCGGGCTGAAACGCGAAATCACCGTTGGCGATCTGGAGTACAAGGATCTGGTCCAGACTGACGCTGCGATCAACCCGGGGAATTCAGGAGGCCCCGTGGTGGATATCGCGGGCCGATTGGTCGGCGTGAGTTCCGCTAAAATGGCCTTTACACCGCAGGGGGTACCGACGCAGGGACTGGGCTTCGCGATCCCGGGCGAGGCCGTGCGCCAGGCAGTTGAGGGTTTCAAAGCGATCGCGCAAAAGCAGCCTTCTGCGCAGCCGCGCGCCAGTGCCAATCAGCCCGCCGCCGCAAATGCGGACCGTTTCTTTGGAATGCAGCTACAAGATCTAACGACGGAGTTAACCGATGCGTTGGGTTTGTTGCGCGGGCGCGGTGTTTTGGTGAGTGCAGTCGAACCCGGTAGCCCGGCAGCGGATGTCGGAATTGAACGCGGGCTGGTGGTCTATCGAGTAGGACGGCACGACGTAAATTCTGTCAAATCAATCGAAAGTTTGCTCGCGCGGGTCCAGAGCGGGATGACGGTGGATTTCACCCTCGGCATCGCTCAAACTGATGGCGCGCGCCAAATTCAAACGGTGACGTTGACAGCGCGCTAAAATTTTTTAGACAACGCAACGCGCGTTAAGTTGTCTCACACAGTCAATCGCAATGATCAAGGTTGAAAATTTAACGAAAAAATACGCGGGCCAGACCGCAATTCGCGATTTGAATTTCGAGGTCGGCCAGGGGGAGATCATGGGATTCCTCGGGCCAAACGGCGCCGGCAAAACCACCACCATGCGTATTTTGTCGAGTTTTCTGCCCGCCACCTCAGGGCGGGCTTCGATCGCGGGCTACGATGTCTTCGAGCAATCTCTCCAAGCTCGAGCACACCTTGGTTACATGCCGGAGAGCGTGCCGCTCTACAATGACATGCGAGTGAACGAGTATTTGAATTATCGCGCGGCTTTAAAGAGCATTCCGCATCGTCGTGTCAATGAAAGGGTCGGCGACGTGAAAGAACTCTGCGGATTGCGCGAGGTAGAAAACAAACTGATCCGGGCGCTTTCAAAAGGATTTCGACAACGCGTCGGGTTAGCGGACGCTTTGTTGCACGAACCCGATCTGTTGATTCTCGATGAACCGACCATCGGTCTGGACCCGAACCAGATTCGACAGGTGCGCGAGCTGATTAAGAATCTCGGCCGGCAACACACCATTCTGTTATCGACGCACATTTTGCCGGAGGTCGAGATGACATGTTCGCGCGTCATCATCATTAACAAAGGACGGATCGAAGCGTGCGACACGCCGGAAAACCTGCTTGGCCGCATTCGTACGGCCGGCGGGGTAACATTGGAGGCCAAGGTTGGCACTGACGACGCACTCACAGAGCTCAGGAAGATTGCCGGCGTGCGCGACGTAACCGAAACGGAGGACGACGGCTGGAAAGTGCTGGCTTTGCGAGTGGAATCGGGAACGGATGTGCGCCCCGAAGTCTTCCGGCTGGCCCGCGATCGCAATTGGGAAGTGCGCGAGCTAACGGCGCGCCGCGCTACGCTGGAGGATGTGTTTGTAGAGATTACGCATTCGGACGCGCTATGAGCAAGCTATCGATTACACCTCGCTGTCATCCTGAGCGAAGCGAAGGATCTCACGATTACTGTGAGCGGTACGCAATTCTCGCTCGTGTGGTCAATCTGCAATGGCGGGATCCCTCACCGTCTTCGCGGTTCGGGATGACACCCTCTCGTGCATTTGCGCTATGAGAAAGTTCTACACCCTTCTTGCCCGCGAAGTCTCGAGCTACTTCTACTCGCCCATCGCCTACATCGTTTTGTTCTTCTTTCTTTTCGTCAGCGGGGCGGACTTTTATTTTCAGATGTCGTTCATGAATCAGCGACCGGTGCAATACTCGGTCCAGGAAGCGTTTTTTAATTCGGTTTTCTTCTGGTTCGCCTTCGTCCTGATCTTCCCGCTGATTACGATGCGCACATTCGCGGAAGAATTTAAACTCGGGACGATCGAACCGCTAATGACGGCACCCGTCCGCGACTGGCAGGTGGTTTTGGCAAAATTCTTCGGGGCTTTGATTTTCTACATTGTGCTTTGGCTTCCCACTCTGGTTTATTTCGCGATCTTCCAATACATCACGCACCAGACTGCCGCTGGATCGTTCGGCGCGTATTGGGGTTCGTATCTGATGCTGCTGTTACTGGGAATGTTCTATATCAGCATCGGCTGCTTCGCTTCCGTCCTAACGAGAAACCAGATTATCGCTGCAGTGATTTCGTTCTGCGCAATCACGCTGCATTTTTTCTCCGGCCTGATCACTTTCATCGTCAATGAGATTAGCTCGACGATGCGACAAGTTCTCGGCTACTTCTCGGCCCTGGAACAAATGGCGACGCTCTCACGCGGCGAGATCGACACCCGTCCCATCGTTCTCTACCTCAGTCTCACCATTGTCATGCTGGGATTGACTTACCAGGCATTTCAGTCACGCAAATGGAAACTGTAACCGTGACCGACAAACCAAAAAGAATTCACCGCCTCCAAATCGGCTTGAATGTCGTGGTGCAGATCGCGCTGCTTATCGTCTTGGCCGCGATGGTCAATTATCTTGGGTTCGAGCATTACCGGCGCTGGGACTTTTCACGCGACCAGAAGTACTCTCTTTCTGACAAAACCAAGCGCGTTCTTAATTCACTCAAAGGGAAATTGCGCATTACCGTCTTCTTTTCCCCCAACACACCCATCACCAGCGACGTCGAAAACCTGCTAACGGAATACCAGTACGCGGCCAAAGGAAAGATCGACGTCGAGCACATCAACCCTGAAGTGAATTTCTCACGCGCCAAGGAGCTGTTCGACAAGTACAAGGTGGTGACCGACGAAAGCATGCTGATCCTGGATTACGAGGGGCGTAACAAAACGGTTAAGGCCTCGGAAATGGCGGACGTGGATCAAAGCGGGATGGCAATGGGGGAAGGTCCGCGGGTGACATCGTTCAAAGGGGAACAGGCAATTACCAGCGCGATCATCGATTTGAGTGAAGGAAAAAAGAACCTCATCGGTTACGTGCTTGGCCACAAAGAACCCCCAATCGCGGCAGCGGCGCCGAGTTTAATGTCGCAAGAGCAGCAGCCTCCCAGTCCAGTCTCGGTGCTGAAGACGTTCATCGAAAACGAGAACGTCAAGCTGCAGGAATTGAATCTTTTCAACGTCGACGCCATTCCAGCCGACATGAAGGCAATCATGATCGTAGGTCCGCAGTATGATTTTTCCGACCGCGAGATCGTGTTGCTGCGCGACTTCTGGAACAAACAAGGGCGAATCCTGCTTTTGCTCGATCCGTCAGCAAAGACGCCGAAGCTGGGCGCCTTTCTGAACGATTTGGGCGTGCGGGTGAATGACGACCGCCTGATGGCGATGGTCCGGACTGGCATTGAAGAAGTTGCGCGAGTACGAGACGTGATTGGTCGTTTTCTGGGTGACTCGCCGATTACAAAACGGCTGGCGGACGTGCGCGCACCATTTGTGGGTGGAACCTGTTCGTTGACGCTGGAGCCGCAGCGGGCCCAAAGTGCCGGCGTTCAGTTACAGCCATTGGTTCAGGCGGAAAAGGGCTACTGGGGCGAGGTCGATTACAATTCAGATGATCCGGCGAAACTCGAGTTCGACCAAAATCGCGATCACGGCGCGCCATTAACAATCGCCGCTTCCATCGAGAAGGGCGGTAGTGGGGATGAGCGGGTGCGAATGAACTCGTCGCGCATGGTGGTGGTAAGCAACGCTGTTTTTGTGCAAGACAACGCGCTGACGCAGGAACAACAGGCGCTCGATTTCGTTTCGGGTTCGCTTAACTGGCTGATGAGCCGGGAGCAAATGATCGGGATTGCGCCCAAAGTTCCAAACCCGCTCACTTTCACCCTTAACGAGACACAACTGCGCAACCTGCGCTGGCTTGTCCTGGTGTTAATCCCACTGGTGCCGGCGATAATCGGCTTGGCCGTTTGGTGGAGGCGCCGCGCCTAAGTGCATCATGAGCTTTCGTACGACGCTGATTCTCTTTGTCCTCGCTCTCGGTATCGGGTTGTTTATCAAATTTTACGAAAGCAAGCGGCCGAATACCCAGGAAGCGAAACGCCGCGCCGAGAACGTCCTTAATTTCGAGCGCGCCAAAATCGACGGCATCGTCATTCAAAACGCTGACGAGCGTATCGAATTGAAGCGAACCGATAAAAAATGGCGTCTGGAGTCGCCGGTCAAAGATTTGGCCGATAGCGCCGCCGTCGACAATCTCCTGTTCGATTTGGAGGACTGGAAAAAGGATACCACCATCAGCGCGAAAGAAGTCGAGTCGGACAAGAACCGGATGGCGGAATATGGGCTCGCGAAAGCGAAGCTGCGCCTGAAGCTGCAAGGACCGAACGCTCCGCCCGAAATTTTATTTGGCAACAATGCCGCGCTTGAGGGGAAGATTTATGTTCGGCTGGAAAATTCGAAAGATGTCTTTCTCGCTTCCCAGTCCGTCAAAAACCAGATTTCAAAAAAACCGGAGGAGTTTCGCGACCGAAAATTGACCGACATCGTCGCGACGCAGGTGACTCGGTTTTCCATAAAAACCGCGGCCGGCGAGATGGAACTGCAAAAGCAGGGTGATCATTGGCAGATTGTGAAACCGTTGCGGGCGCGGGCGGACGATCAAAAGGTCAACGATCTGATTGCGCAGATCACAAACAGCCGGATCGCGCAATTTGTGGCCGATGATGCTGGCGACTTGCATCCTTACGGCCTGGCGGAACCGCGTGGAACTGTCACCATTTTCACCAGTGACGATAAATCCGCCGGTAACGGCGCCGGCCAGATCCTGCAAATAGGAGGTGCTCCGCAAAAGGAAAAGGATCAGGTTTATGTTCGTTTCGCACCCCGAAAGTTCGTCTACACGCTGCCGAACAAAATCGAATCGATTTTGAATACAAAGCCTAACGATTTACGCGATCGTCACCTTGTGCGCTTCGATCAAAATCAGCTGGACCGCATTACAATCGATGCGCCGGGCAAAAACAAAACCGTTCTGGCGCGGAAGGACCAGAACTGGACAATCGTAAACCGGAACAATCGCGCGGCCAACGCGACGGAAGCCCGCCGCCTTCTTGATCTTCTCGCTGGTGAACAGGTGACGAATTTCGTTGCCGATGTCGCCTCCGATTTGCCGAAATACGGTCTGGATAAGCCACAGCTAATCGTCACCCTGAGTTCCTTCGCCTCGCAGAATACGGCCGAGACCACCGCGGGCGAGCATCCTCTGTCTACTATCGCTTTTGGAAAAATCGATGGTGACAATGTGTTCGCGCGAGTGGGAGAGGAACCGTTTGTGGTTGCGGTTCGACGTTCGCTGCTCGACAACATTTTTGCGGATCCGCTATCGTGGCAGGACCTAACGATCTTTAGCTTCAAACCGGAACAAATTCATAAATTGTCGATTACTCGCGATCGCGACCAGACTTTGCTTCGCGGAACGAATAATCAATGGCAATGGGTCACCGGAAGCGGCCCGATTAATACGGTGAATGTGCAATCGCTCTTGAACACACTTGCTGCGTTGCATGCCACCCGCTGGGTCGTGAATGCGCCAGCGTCCGCCTTTGACAAACCGCAGCTCATTATCAGCTTCACGACTTCACCAGACGACAAGAGCCGGCATAAACTGACAATCGGAGCGTCTTCACCTGACGGCACTGCGACAGCGCGGACAGACGAACACGAGGGGACCTTCGTCATTAGCAGTTCGGATCTGAAAGCATTGCGGGCGGATTTGGTACAACCGGCGACACCGTCACCCGCGGGCAGTGCCTCGCCTTCAGCGACGGCTTCGCCAATAGCGACGCCTACACCGTAGAGTCGCCGGCCATCAGTGCCTTTGCGGTGGCGCCGCGGGATCCCTCGACTTCGTTACCCTTCGCTCGGGACGACCGGCGTTTGTGGCGGTGTAAATCGCGACAATGCCGCCAGTGAGTGGTTCCGCAACGGGGTTTACGAAACCGTTCTCTTCGATCAAGTCGCACATGGCGCGACCGCTCGGGAATTTTTCGATGGAAGCGCCGAGATATTGATACGCTTCTTTTTGCCCCGTAATAGCCGCCGAAACAAAAGGCATGATTTGATGCAGATAGAACCGGTGGAGCCAACGCCAGATCGGTTGTCCCGGCAGCGAGAAATCCAAAATGAGCAGATGTCCGCCGGAGGTAAGGACGCGCTTCATTTCGCGCAACGCTTCACCCCAATCGCGCATGTTTCGCAAGCCGAACGCGACGGTCACGACCTCGAAAGATTGGTTTGCTAACGGTAATTGGACGCCATCGCCGGCAATGAGATAGCGAACTCCTTTGCGCCGCGCCAGCGCAAGCATGGCTTGCGAGAAATCGACTCCAACGACCTGGGCGGCTGGCAATCTACGCTGCAGCGCGAGTGCGAGATCGCCACTGCCGGTCGCCACATCCAGCACGCACGCCGGTGTCCACCCTGCGACGATTTCAGCGGCCCGTCGTCGCCAAACCAAATCGCAACCAAAGCTAAGCAGATGGTTCGCGAGGTCGTATCGCGGCGCGACGCGATCAAACATTTCCCGAACCATTTCGGGACTCCGCAGTCGGGCATTCTCTTCAGGCGAGCTCAACCACGGCCGTTCGCTCTGAACGAGCGATCACGCAAGTGGCATCATCCTCCATCCGCAGTGCTGATGGACGTTTCTGCGACCGCCCCGAAATGGCGAGAACGATGAGCAGAAATCCCACTGGGGCCACCTGCATCAGCAGTCGACTGATTGAGAGACCAACATGCTCGAGATAGTTTTGCCAGCTGCTGAAAAGGTAGAGCGATAGATACAAAATGATTGGCGCAACCAGCGCGACCAGCAGGGCAAGGACACCCGCGGATCGCATTCGGGGAAGACAATAGAGAATGGCAACGGCAACGATAAACCAAAAAAAACTCCAGGTAGAGAGGTCACCAAATTCGGCCAGAAGTGCGGAAAAGAGCGGCTGGGCACGATCGAGGTGGGTTCGAACTGTCTCGAGGTTGAATGGCAAAAAATCCGCCGCCTGCAGCGCATGCATGGCATTCAAATAAAAACGCCATGCACAAATGATCAGGAGTCCGGGAATGAAGATCAAAAATGACGCAGCTGACTTTTTCGTGCGTAAAATTACCAACACACCGCAAGCTGCTGCGACTGCCCATAAAATGAGACCGTCGCGTTTGACCCACGGTAGAAGGGCGAGGCATGCCGCGTAGAGGCGGAAGAAGCCTGAATTGCCGCGCTCCGCCGCGCAGAAGAGACAACCAACGGCGGCGAGGTAAAAGACGCTGAGCGGGAAATCAGCGTAACCTCCGCTGGCGCACCCGACTTCGACCGTCAGTTGCGGAACAAAGAACAAGAGTGCCGCCACAAGCAAACCGACCCACGTTTTTCTGCTGAGACGTGCAGCAAAGCCAGCGAGCAAAAATGTCGTGACGAGATAAAACATCGGAAAGATTGTCTTCGCATAGAACTGGTTTGATTCACCGACCCAGAGGTAAAGCCAAAGCTCATTGAAGGGGATCGCGAGAGGGTATTCTGGATGACTGAAAGCGCGGCCTGCATCGCTGAAATAACTGGCAGGAAGAACTCCGCCGTTCGCGAATGCGTAACGCGCCTTGATTTCCCAGTTGAGCAATCCGTCCCAGCCCAGCGTATGAACGAAGGAAAGACAAAAGATGATGGCAACTTCGAGGGCGATGATTGCGACAAGAAAGCCATCGATTGCGCGCAGTCTGCCGCGGCTTTGCCATGGGATTTTCAATCGCCAGCCGACGATTCCAAACAGAAGGCAAACTACGCTGACCAATCCCTGCAGGAGAGCGCCGTGAGCAACAAAGCCGAAGATCCAAAGGAGCAAGGAAATGGTGCCGGTTCCAAACAGCCAGGAGAACCCGATCTGTTCAGCGGGATTGAGCCGAATGGAATTGCGGATGAGCAGACCGAGTAAGCCGTAGCCCGCTGCGAATAGCGTTGCGAACGCGCCTACAAGTCCCACCGCATTCATCCGTTTTTCGGCATTGAAATGATTTCGAATCCCGCGCCGAATTTTTTGCCAGCCGGGAACGAGGCGGGCCGCGAAACGCGACACAAAACCACACCTGCGATCCTGGCCGGGTCAATTAACGACAGTTGCTTATCCGGGGTTGCGCCATCGATCTCGCATAGACGGACCGCATGTGGCGACGCCAGATATGCTGCGGTCATGCCCAGACCGGAGCTATACGAATCTCCCTTTCTCATGAAGATGACGACCGGTTTGGACGCGGGCATGGCATCAAAGATGGCGATTACGTTTTTCGATGCGCCCTCCGCTCCCGTGGCAAATTTCAGGTAGCTATCGGTGGTGTGGAGCGCGCCGCCCGGCCGAAGCGGATATTCAGTCGCGCCGGAATATATTCTCCGAATGCTGACCGTCAGTAATGCAATCGCGAGGCTGCACCACAGCAAAACGTGAGCGATGCGGCCGTAAGACCAGCGAAACGTCATTCAGGAATGCTTCAATCGCGGACCAAGCCGAACGGTGTCGGCTGATTCACTTTCCGAATTCTCCTTAGAGCATACCGCGGTCTGTCCACGGGCGAAGAAGTTGTATTTGATGATGGCGTAGAAGGCCCGAATTCCATCGCGCCAGGTGATTTTTTTTCCTTCTTCGTAGGTCCGGCCATCATACGAGATACCGACCTCGTAAATGCGACAGCGAGCGCGCGAGACTTTGGCAGTGATTTCCGGTTCAAAACCGAATCGATCTTCGCGCAGATCGATGCTTCGGAGCACCGATGCGCGGAACGCCTTATAACACGTTTCCATGTCGGTGAGATTGAGATTTGTGCACATGTTGGAAAATAACGTCAGCAATTTGTTTCCAATCATGTGCCAGAAATAAACGACGCGATGTGGACGACCGCCCATGAATCGAGAACCGAAAACGACATCAGCTTTCCCATTCAGGATTGGCTCGAGTAAGCGCGGATATTCTTCAGGGTTATATTCGAGGTCGGCATCCTGGACGAGAACGATGTCGCCGGTGGCGGCAGCGAAGCCAGTGCGCAGGGCAGCGCCCTTGCCCCGATTAACGCTGTGATAAACCACGCGATCGGCGATGGCCTCGACATTGCGCTTCAGAATTGTGCGGCTGCCATCGGTTGAACCGTCATCGACTACGACGATCTCGATGTCAGGCAATGGTGCGGTTCGGACAGCGGAGACAATTTCGGCGATCGTATCTCGCTCGTTATAGCAGGGAATAACGACGGAAACTTTCATCGGCAGGCTTTTACAAGCAAGAATCCCGCCGGGGCTGTCCGAAAGGGCTGGAAAATCCAGTTGTCGCTCGTGATCGAGGACAAGATCGGACGGTTAGCGAAAACGCAAAGATCGCCTGGCGGAGCGGCCGATTCGTCTGCGCCGATTGTACATTCGCCGAATATTTGAGTCGTTTCGGTATGTCCCATGTCCGAAAACAGGGTTCCGAAAGACAGTGCAAACCGGTTGCAAACGTCTGCGCGCTCTTGACGGCTAGTAAATTAGTTACAACGCCAGGTAGAGCGTCTCATATGTTCTGAGCTTAATGGACTGGCCGATGTTCCTCGAGCAACCGAACAGCCAGCTTGTCATCTCACAGGTCAGGGATTGAATTGCGAATCGCTGATTCCGAATCGACATGCCAGCCAACCGCCTTCGCAGCTGGCGAATGCGAGTGGGGGTTCACCGAAGCTTTCGCCGTAAGCATTGAAAACCGAAATCCGGACACTGTGTTTCGCCTGAATCTCTTCAAGATCGCGTAACTCACCGCGCCAGTGACCAGATTGTAAGAAATCTTCGGCAACCCGTTTTGAAACTAGAATTTGACCAGCATCAGCAAAGTCCATAATGCGCCGGGCAATGTTGATACCCGCGCCGGCAACGCTTGCGCGATCATTTACATCCGGTAGTGAATTGACTGGACCGCTGTGGAT
>JBKPQI010000063.1:0-8701 GCA_046733975.1 Verrucomicrobiota bacterium | reverse complement strand
GGCTTTGGCTTTCTCCAGTCGCCACTGGTCCTTATATTGGGAGCGGTGATTGTGCTTTTCGGGCTGGTCACTTACTGGTTTTGGAATCCAACGACGGAAGACCGGAATTTCTGGAGATTTCACACCCCTTGGGCGCTGCTGCACATCGCAATTATCTTCGTCTGTCTCGGCGCGAAGCAACGGTATTATCTTATCATTTATCCTCTATTATTGGTCGCGTTGCTGCGCCGATTTTTACAAATGCGCAGCCCCTGGAATTGGACGGCATTAGCACTCGCAGCTTTGTTTCTCTACATCACGATTCCCCTGGCAATTGAAAATCATTGTGAAGAGGCGCCGCCGGTTCGGCTGATACATTACCTCCAGCAACTCTATCCACCTCCTCAACGCAAGAACGTCGCCTTACTCTTCGTCAATGTATGGCGTAATGCGGAGTGGTATGCGCCTGAGTTCAAGACGATTCATGACATTCCGGTGCCCGGCGAACTGCCGGAAACCTTAAAGGGGAGCACGGCCGTTTATACAGATGACGAAAAGATAGAGTTACCTGAGGAATGGCGGCGTATCCCGCTCGCCACGTTTGAGCGTTCCGTGCTAATCCACGGCAAACACCATTTTATCACCCTCTTTTTAGTCGATCGTCATTCATGAAACGCATCTTTCTGACGGGCGCCAGCTCCGGGATTGGTCTAGCCGCCGCCAAATTGCTGGTGAACAAAGGTCATGAAGTCTGGGGTACTTCGCGAAATTTGGACCGCCTCCCAAACATGCCGCGTTGGCACCCAATCCGCCTCGACCTGTCCGATCCGCTTTCCATCGAAGAGGCCTTCAACGTTGCGATCACGGAAGCGGGTCACTTCGATGTTTTGATCAACAATGCGGGCGCCGGCCATTTTGATCCTGCTGAGCTTCTTCCGGTCGAAATAATCGCAAGGCAGTTTCAAGTCCTTCTTTTCGGGCAGATCCAATTGATGCAGCGCGCCTTGGATCACATGCAGGCACGTGGACAAGGTTTGATCATTAACGTCACGTCGCTAGCTTCACGGCTTCCAGTGCCTTTCATGGGGGCTTACAACGCAGCGAAAGCGGCGCTTGCATCCTTCACCATGTCGGTCCAACTCGAGCTAGGAAATTCCCGAGTGCATGTTGTCGATCTTCAGCCAGGCGACATTCGCACCGAATTTAACCAAGCGGTGATCAAGAGTAGCAAGGCGAATGGGCGCTATGACGCGAAAGTCGCCAAGACGTGGGAAGTCGTCGACCGCGTGATGAAAAATGCTCCAGGCCCGGACCTTGTCGCGTACCACATTTTAAAGTTGATCAACGCGGATCGTCCGGCCCCGCGAATAAGCGTCGGCGATTTGTTCCAGGCAAGGATCGCTCCATTGATTTTCAGGTTTCTTCCCCAACGCGTTCGGCTGTGGGGTCTGAAACGATATTACGACCTGTGACTCTTTGCTTATTTCAATGCCTACTCTCGTTCATGTTCATGCCGGTCATTGATCGGCCAAATCACTGCGCATGACTCCTCCATCTGAAGCAGTAATTTTGATGGCAGGCGAAGGCTCGCGTCTGCGCGACGCGAACCGCTCCTTTCTCAAGCCATTCACGCCCGTGAATGGCCGCCCATTAATTTCCTATGTCTTGGATACGCTGACCGGCGCCGGCATCAAAACTCTCAAGTTCGTTGTTGGCTATGAAAGCGAGCGCATGATCGCCCAAGTGAAGCAGCTGGTTCGGTCGAACCTTCGTGTGTCGTTCATTGAAAATCGTACTTGGCAAAAACAAAACGGCATTTCGTTGCTTGAAGCGGCTGATCACGTCGCCGGGCCATTTGTTCTCACGATGAGCGATCATCTTTTCGACGATACAATCATCGATCATCTGCTGGATTCTTATGATCCCGATTTCCTCAATGTCGCAATAGATCGGAAACTCGGTTCCATTTTCGATTTGGCAGACGCGATGAAAGTGCGTATACGCGGAGAGCGCGTTACCGCAATTGGAAAAGACCTGGCGGATTACGACGCGATTGACATCGGCCTGTTTATTTGCCCACTCGAAATCTTCGAGTACCTCGAGCGAGCAAAGTCCCGCAATGGCGCAAATGATTGTAGCTTGGCCGACGGAGTTCGCGTAATGGCCGGCGATAATAAAGTCCGTGCCGTCGATATCGGTGACGGCTGGTGGCAGGATGTCGATACTGTTCCGATGTTGCAGCAGGCCGAGGTTAAGATGACGGAGCAGCGCCAGCTCCGTGAGTAAGGTTGCTTACAACCGCGCAGTGCAGGTTGTGAATGAATTTTCTGTCACTGCTGGCGCGGACTGCCGTCGCCAGTTATCGAACTGGCTAGCTGAACGGACACAACCAAGAGTGCAGGTGGCGTGGCAGGATTTGTAAGTGTAAAACTGTTCCCGCAGATCCCTCAGACTGTATTCCATTAAGGGCTTCGACCAGATCGTTCGCGTCTGCGAGCACCAATGAACGTGACCAAATTCGTCGACGTAAAGATAACGGCTGCCGGCCCGACATTTGAATGGTGCGACCCCACCGCGGATCAGGCGTTTGCGATAAGTAGAGAATTCTCTCCAGCTTCTCGGAAGCTTGGCCACAATGGCCTCGAACGTCCTTACCTCTTGGCGGTTAAGTTTGAGCTGGCCGTAACGATCGTGGACGAGGAGAACGCGTGCCGTAAACCCAAGTCTCTTTGCAAAATCTATGACGTCCTCCGCCTCCGGTGACGGACAGGCGCCGATGACGGCGCTGACGATCACCTGGAAACGCGCGTGTTGCCGAATCGACTCGAGCCGCTTCTTCAAATTATCGAGAACTTTCTGGGTAGTCTCATTACCATGAACTCCATCAATCGAGATCTGCATTTCCTCAAGACCGGCCGCGTTCAGCGCTTCGATTAGAGGGCGACGCAAAAGGAGAGCATTCGAGATCATTCCAGTGCGAAAAAAACGAAGCTCGCGGCATTTCCGAACCAATCGGGGCAACTCCGGATGCAAAGTCGGTTCTCCGCCGGTAAACGAGACGCCGAAGGTTCCGAGCTCCTTAAGTTTTACCAAGCGCTGCTCTAACACATGCGCCGGGATGGGATCGCTCGACTTGTCATATTCGGAGCAGTAGCCGCAGGAAAGATTGCACCTGCGTATAATGACAATCTGCGCCAAAAACGGAGCATAACGCACACGGAAAAGAGCATTCGGCAGGGACGAAGCTGTTTTTTGGAATTCGGGCTCTTCGATCATGGCGGCTGAAGTCATTATTGTAGTGAGCGCCTACCTTCCTGTCTAATATTGGCACTAAGAGGCCGACGATAGATTCGATAGGTTTTGTAGCGCACTGCGCCCATCGCCTCAATGAATCGGTTGACCATGACATTGTCCTCGAGTGTCATGCTCAGTTCGCCGGTGAATCCGCGCTTGAAAGCTTCATCCATCACTTGAAGAACGAGCACTTCGGCAATCCCGGCGCGACGATATTTTTCGACCACGCCGAGCGCGACCAGGCGGCCCGTTCGAATTGTAGTCCTGTAATATAGTAGTTTTAGTAATCCGATCGGAAGACCGAAGGTTGTGAGGCGACCGTTGATGTGACGCAGTGCGACGTTGAGGTCCGGAACTCCGATCACGAAGGCGACCGGTTCCTCTCCGATTTCCGCGATCAGCATTCCTGGTGGCGCGATCAATGGCTTCATCTCTTTCGCCATGTGTTCGAATTCCGCTGGGGTAAATGGAACGAACCCCCAATTTTTTTCCCACGCTTGGTTGTAGATCGTCCGAATGCGCCTTGCCTCGCCTGCCATATCTTTCACATTGACCGGACGAACGCGTACGCGTTGTCTGCTCGCTCGCGCTGTCGCGATATCTCGCAATCGCTCGGCTGCCGCTGGCTTCTGCGAAAACCACCACGCATACCAATCTTTTGCTTTGGTAAAGCCGCAGTCTTCGATCAAGTCGGCATAGTAGGGCGGATTGTGCGCTGTCAACAGAGTGGGCGGATGTTGAAACCCATCGATTAGTAATCCGCAAACGTAATTGGTAGAATAATCGATAGGTCCCATCATCTCATCCCGGCCCTTTTCCCGCAGCCAGTCGGCTGCCGCGCAGAAGAGCGTCTCCGCTACTTCAGCGTTCTCGATACAATCGAACAACCCGAAACAACCGACATTCGATTGATGGAGCGAGTTGTAGTTCGGATCATCACTCGCCATAATTCGGCCAACGATTTCTCCATTGCGTTTCGCGAGGAACAATGCGGCATCACCATGGAGATAAAATGGATGACGCCTCCGATCGAGAAACGCTTTGCGTTCGATGATCAGCGGAGGCACCCAGGCAGGATCGTTTGTGTAAATGCGCCAGGGAAAACGGATAAAAGCATTGCGGTCCGCGCTCGAACGGACTTGCGAAACGTTAATGTCGGACACGAATGGCAAAACCCTGAGGACTTATCGTCGCCCGTTCCAGTAACGATTGCGCCATCCTCTCCTGACGATAAATGAGATAGGCGAGCAAGACATTAAAGGCAGTAACTTCAATCCAGAAGTACCAGACAGGCGCACCAATAAAGAGAAGGATGAACAGAATGAGCATCCGCGTGTTCGTCATTAATAGTCCCCATAACTTAAACATTGGCCTCGCAAGTCTTTGATACTGTGTCCCGAACGATTCCGGAATATCTTCTGGGAAGAATCGAATCGATATCTCCCGCAATCTTTTCAAATGGGGTGAAAGCATTTCCTGTTGTCGGGTGAAATTGACATAAAGCGCGAGCAACAACTTGTGCCAGGGTTGATCAAACCAACTGAGATCTTGATAATCCCAGCGAAGAGAAGCGGAAGAGTCTAACGCCATGGATCTCTTTCCTTTTTTTACAAAACAAAGATAGCTGGTTCGGAAATAGTCGGCGGCGGCGCCTTGCAGCGCGTGGCTAATCCCGGCGCCGATGGCCAAAAGGCAAACCCACGCTGACGCGCCTTCAACCAAACAACGAAAAGCCAAATGGAAATAAATACTAACGAAAACGAGATGGTCGGCCAGACTGTCGATGATACGGCCGTTTCGGCTGCCCGCTCCAGTTAAACGAGCTAATTGGCCATCGGCATTGTCCAAAGCATTGGCACAGACATGTAGTGCCATACCGCCGACATTGATGGCGAGGCTGCGATAAAAGTAGAGGTGACCGGCCAGCACGCCACACACACCGCCGAGCAGGCTTACACCTGCGGGGGTGATTTTCAGCCGTGCGAAGATTTGGGCCAGCCAAAATCCAATCCTGCGATAGAAGTAAAGATCGAGAATCCCTTCGACTTCACGGGTCTTATAAGTCGTTTCCCGAGGATGCGAGGGTTCGGCGATTTGCATCGGCATCAAAACAAAGATCGACCAATCTGCAGCGCAGCCGGCTTAGGCGTGCTCAAGCTTTGACAGAATTCCGCCTTACTTCCGCGTCGTTCCAAAAATGTAGTCCCACAGCGGCGAACTAACACCGTAACCGGCGTGATCATCCAGATAATGATGCCGAAGATGATACTGTTTCAATCGATGCCAGATTCCTCGCTTCATCGGAAAATGATGAATGGCGTAATGAATCGAATCGTAACAGATATAACCGAAGCCGAACCCGGCGGACACAGCCGGAGCGAAGCGGCCGAGGGTTACGGCGAACAAAATCCAGAATACAACCGCTAACGGGATGCTTACGCCGGGTGGCATGACCAGGCGGGTAGCATCGTTGGGGTAATCATGATGCACGCCGTGAACAATGAAGTGAAGTTGTTTCCCGAAGCGGCTCTTGGGCTCGTGATGAAAAACGTAGCGATGAACAACATACTCAAGCAGTGTCCAGCAAAGCACTCCCACGACGAACAGTCCGCCAACGAGTAGAACCGGAAGGGCATTACGCCACAGCGCCGCATAAAGCATATAGGCGACGACCGGCAGGTAGAGGATCAGAGGGGTAGCCGGGTGGACATGCGAAAAGAACTCCATGAAGTCGCTCTTAAACATGCGAACACTTTCGTTCTTGTTCGAGACGTAGAGCCGTTCCATAAATCAAACGCGCGCGATCTCAGCTTCGACAGGAACCGATTTTTGCGAATCGGCCCTCCCCACTTTCTCCGGCATGGGCATCGTCGCTGTGGAGTCCGCTGTCCTCAGCGGATTTCGCGCTGCTTCTGCGCCGTTCCCTTTCATCCGCTCAATTCGCGAAAACAAGGTGTAGCGTTCATCGAAGATGAACTGAAAGAGCAAGGCGCTCCAAGATGGATGGTGCTTCAAACAATTGTAAAATTCCGGCGCCATCGCGCGCAGCTTCGGCAGATTATGCCATGGGATCGACGGTAGATCGTGGTGTTCATTGTGATAACCCATGTTGAGACAAATGCGATTGATCGGTCCGTAATAACTGTAGGTCTCCTGGTCGGGATCGTTGGTGTAATGCTCCTGAATCCAGCGCGCACCTACCGGATGAAGTCCGATGGAAAAGAAGAACGAGAAGGCGAGGTATAACAAACCAGCCCATCCGCAGAAATAAACGACAGCGACATCATACAAGACGGCGGCGATCAGGTTTACGGTAAACCATCGGTCCCACATCTTGATTGCTCGCAAACGTGGTGGGCGGGTTAATTGAAAGACGGGGAAAAACATCAACCAGATCGCCTTGCGATACCATTTGTTCCCGACCAAACGAGCCTCCCAATGATTAGCCAAATCAGCGTCCCACTCATAATCGCCCTGATGTGAATGGTGTTTCAAATGATAGACCCAAAAACCCATCGCGCCCGGAGTGAGATTCGGTAAATCGGCAAGAATTGCGGTTAGCCGGTTCCAGCTGCGCCGCCGAAAGACCAAATTGTGAGTGGCGTCATGGATGATGACGTAGTTGGCGTGATTGGCGAACGCGCCGATACCGTAGGCGACAATCAAACTGAGCCACCAAAAGCCAAAGCCGAGTTTGCCCATTGCATAAGCAATGCCCGTTTGCAGGGCCAGAACCGAAAAGGCGATCAACCCAGTATAAGGATTCCGCTGCATCAATTGCCGGACTTCCGGATGCGCTTTGATGATTGCGCGTGCCCGTGCCGGATGGGGCTGATCCTGTTCCGACTGGAAAAAGAACTCGCGCACGACTCAATTTCCTAACATGAAAGCGATGAAAATGCCATTTGTGAACAAACGACGGGCTATGCGGGCAAAGTATCTCCTTCAAGGAACGGCTGTTTCCAACTGCCGATCCCTTATCGAGCGGCTGGCAGCCGCCGACTTACTTTAGTCGCCAGTTTGGAAGCAGCCGTTCATTGTTTCCTTTGCGCTACGCGCATACAAAATTTGCACTCTATCAATTCAAAAAGTCTGCGATCGCGAAGCTTATGCGTTCTGCAACAAGGCCGGCGCGAGTGTGTCCGCGATAATATTGAGAGCCTCATCCAAGTCGGCACGGGTGTGGTTTGCTGTGACGCACGCACGGAAACAAATTCGATCCTCCGGCACCGCCGGATAATCGACGGGGGCAACCCAAACACCGCGCCGGCGCAAGTCGTGACCGAGTTGGTACATGCGCGCTCGATCGCCGATGACAATCGGCATGATGTAGGTAGTTGAGTTGCCGGTATCCAGGCCGATCGAGTTCAACTGGTCCCGAAAGTATTTCGCGTTATTCCACAGCCGGACCCGCAACTGCGGTTCACGTTCAGCGATGTCGAGCGCCTTCAAAGCAGCAGCGACGATCACCGGTGGCAGGGCACACGAGTAGGCATACGAGTGCGCGTAGTAGCGCAAGTAATCCAGGGTCTCGACAGCGCCCGTTACAAAACCGCCCACGGCGGCGAAAGCTTTCGAAAACGTGCCATAAACAAGCGGGATCCGGCTTTCGACGCCAAAATGTTCCGCTGCGCCGCGGCCGTGGGTTCCGCAACCGAGCATGGAGTGGGCTTCGTCAATAAACACACTGGCATGATGCGATTCGGCTATATCGAGCAAACCGTTCAGGTTCGCGAAATCGCCATCCATGGAATAAATGCCCTCAACGATGACGAGCTGCCGCCGACCTTTTCGTCTTCGAAGCGCGGCGTCGAGCGAAGCAAGATCATTGTGCTCGAAACGATCCACGCGCGAGCGCGACAAAACCGCTCCGTCACGCAAGCTCAAGTGCGATCGATTGTCGAGAATCGCCACATCCGTTTTTCGAAGCAAGCCGGAGATGGTACCGAGGGCTCCGCCAAAGCCGCTGTTGAACAGCATCGCATCTTCACGTCGGAGAAAGCGGGCGACGCGGCGCTCCAATTGCCGATGCAGATCAGTCATTCCTGAGAGCAACGGGGAGCCGCAAGCGCCCAGGCCATATTTGGCCAGTGCATCGCGGGCGGCGCTGATCACCTCCGGATGATTCGCCAGGCCGAGATAGTTGTAAGAACAAAGGTTAATGACCGATCGCGGACGTCCCTCGTAGTTAATGACGGTGCGGGCGTCGGCTGTGGAGAGCATCTCGGGCTCATAAATTGTTGCCTCCCATGCCCCGGCGTGCCGCCATTGCGTAAATGCCAGAGGCGGCAGCAATGGATCGTCGCTATCGCCAACGACGAAATCAGCAAGGCTGAGTTTTGCGTCAAATTCCTGGACTGCTTCCTTACGATTCAAATTGGTGCTCATGACGACTGGGAGTGCGTGGAAATTGCGACTGGATCCGGCT
>JBKPQI010000062.1:0-12455 GCA_046733975.1 Verrucomicrobiota bacterium | reverse complement strand
CCATACGAATTTTGGTAATTTCATGGGTTCCAGCCTCCAAATGTTCGCGGTAGATTGCAGGATATGAAGCGGTGCCACCGCTGGTAAAGAAAAAACTTCGATGATTTATCGCCGTTGATCCAGTTCGACGGAAAGCTCTTGCGCCGCTTCTTTCATCTACCGCCGGACAGTTGTTTGCTACGGGCTTATTTTGGCGCCTTTTGGCAGGTTGACGAGCAACACGGCAATTGATCGCGGTGATCAATGGGGGAGCAGAATCCCGATCTGATTGTTCTGATCTTCTCGCGAGACGCGCGAAAATTGTTTGCGAAAACAGGCCCGCAGTCAGAATTAAGCAGAATAGTGATGAAAAGATCTTCCTTAAATAGTCGCGCGAAATCTGCAAGCCCAATCGCTTTCAGGAAATATCTGTCCAGGTCCGCTTTTACGCTCGTCGTTTTGGTAACCGCAACCCTCGTCGGACCTGTCGAAGCGGCTTCCCACAAGGCCTCCGAGCCCGAAGCTACGGCTACAGTCAGCCCTACACCGGCATCAGCCGCCACGCCCGCGGATAAAGCTGAGCCAACGCCCCATTTCAAGCCCGAATCCAGCAACACTTCAGGTAGCGTGACGGTCGAAGGTAGTCGCGTCGATTATCTTGCGGTGGCAGGGACGATCGTCGTCCATCCTAAAGGCTGGGATGACGCGGCGGCAGCTGAAGCTCAGAAAAATAAGGAAAGCGAAGAGAGCAAAAACGAGTCGCAGGGTGGCAAGGAGGAGTCCAAGAATCCCACCGCGGAAGCGTCGATGTTCTATGTGGCTTACACCAAGCAGAACATCGAGCCCGACAAACGACCGATCATGTTTCTCTTCAATGGCGGGCCCGGCTCTTCGACTGTCTGGCTGCACATGGGCGCATTTGGACCGCGCCGGGTAATCACGGCGGATAACTCGCACACGCCAGCTGCTCCCTATCAGGTGGTGAACAACGATTTTAGTTTGTTGGACGCCAGCGATCTCGTTTTCGTCGATGCTCCCGGCACCGGTTTCAGTCGGATCGCCGGGAAAGACAAGGAAAAGGAGTTCTATGGAGTAGACCAGGACGCTCACGCGTTCGCGGAATTCATCGTCGCCTATCTTAATAAATATGGGCGCTGGAATTCGCCGAAATATCTCTTCGGTGAAAGCTATGGCACGCCGCGCTCCGCTGTGCTGGCGAACCTGCTCGCACAGGAGTACCACGTCGATTTAAACGGAGTCATGCTTCTCTCGCAGATTCTTAACTTCGACCTGAGTGTGGATGAACCGGAAAACAATCCCGGCGTCGAGCTGCCGTATGTCGTAGCGCTGCCGACCTACGCAGCGAGCGCATGGTATCATCACAAGTTGGCCCTGCCGAATGCTCCTGGCCAGTTGGAACCTTTCGTGAAGGAAGTGGAGGATTTCGCGATGAAAGATTACGCGCACGCGCTCGCGCGAGGAACAACTCTGCCGAAAGCCGAACGTCAGGCCATCGCTGAAAAACTGCATCAATACACTGGGCTGCCTGTGAGCTACATCCTAAAGGCGAACTTGCGCATTGACGGCGGCGAGTTTGAAAAGAATCTCCAGGACGAAGCCGACGCGACGGTGGGCCGGCTCGATACGCGCTTTTCCGGCCCCACGCTGGATCCCTTAAGCAAGGAAGCAGAATATGATCCGCAGGCGGCCGCAATCAGTTCGGCCTATGTCTCGGCGTTCAACGATTATGTCAGGAAGAGTTTGAAGTTTGGTCAGGAAAAAATGTATCGGGCCTCGGCTCCATTGTGGAAGACATGGGATTTCAAACATCAGCCGCCCGGGGCGGAACATCCGCTGCAACAGTCTACCAACACCATGCCGGACCTGGCCACCGCCATGAAATACAATCCGGATCTCAGAATTTTCCTAACCGGCGGCTACTTTGATCTGGCCACACCATTTTACGAAGGATGGTACGAGATGCACCAGCTGCGAATCCCGGAGAAGCTCCAAGGTAACATCGAATATCATTACTATCCGTCCGGCCACATGGTTTACGCGCACCAGGACTCGCTTAAGGCCTTGCATGATGACTCGGCTGCGTTCGTTCACGCGACCGACCATTTGGACAAACAGGGACATTGAAGTTTCAAATCGCAAGCTCCGAACCGCTTCGCGGTCAAGTTCCAAATCCCAAGCACCAAGGACCAAGCGATCTTGATCGCGCGAACGCTTTCGCCGGAGCGTGGTGGTCTTGTTCTTCCTTCTACTTTCTACTGTCTGCCTTGTCTCTTACGACCTTTCAGCTTCGCTCTCTCCGCGCTGTAGTTCGCCATGTGTTCCTTCACGGGCACACGCGCGACGGTTCGGCCGACGACATCGAGAGCCAGGTCGTCCAACTTTTTGAAGCGGACGCAACCTTTGCCCATGTCGAGCTTCTTGCCGCTCTTTTTGTATTGGCTGATGAACCAGGTGGAGAGAGTGGGATGACCGTAGAAACATAAAAAATGCAGCACCATGCCCGACTTCTGTGATGCGAGCGCAACCAATGGCAACGGCACTTTGGGATTCTCGCCGTAGCCGGCCGGATACAACGACAGCGGAACGTACCAGCTGATCATCTTGAACTGAATGCCCTCCTCATATCCGGCTGGCAGGTTGTCATTAATAACCTCGCGCACGGCATTGAGGGCGGCGCGGCGATCGGCGGGAAGTGCGGCGAGGTATTGGGCTACGGTGGAAGCTGTCATGTGGTAACAAAATCTGAAACGCTGAATGGAGCGAATGGGATGAGCGACATAGAAGGTAAAGTCGTGAGGGTAGCGGCGAGTGAGCGTGGGCAGCGAACGAGTTTCAAAAACTGAAATGCTGAAATGCGGCGGATAGCTGATGAGGCTCCATGCGTTATGTCTCTAATGGACTTAAGCCCGCGCGACGACGCGATTGCGCTAGCGTCGTTCACACCGCATCCCATGATGGCCGTCTTATTCCACGCTCGGTGAGCGCCGCTATGAAACAATCAATCGGGAAAGGCACCGGTGTAGCGGCGCATATACCTCTTCTTGGAGAAATTATTCGCGTCTATTAACCGTTCATTCGCGGTGGTAAGATGGCCGTGTGACGGAGGATCAATTTCGGAAGATTGCGCTGAATTTGCCGGAAACGGTTGAGAAATCGCACGTCGGGCACCCTGATTTCCGCGTGAGAGGCGGGAAGGTATTCGCTACGCTCGGGTATCCTGAGCATGGCTTCGGAGTTTTGATCCTGACTGCGGATCAACAGGGCGAGCTCATTGGTCGTTATCCCGAAATGTTTGCGCCGGTGAAAGGCAAATGGGGAGAGCGTGGCAGCACACAGGTTCTATTGGAAGCGGTTACAGCGAAAGTCATCGAACCGGCGATGAAGCTGGCGTGGAAGAATGCCACGCAGAGGAAACGCTGAAACGCTGGAATACTGAAAGCTGAAATTGGCGAGCCGAGTCTCTGCGGCGCCTGCGAGGTGAAGTTCCAAATTCCAATGACCAAGCGCTTGGAACTCCCGCGCCGCGAAGAAAGCTGCCGGAGCCGGAATACAGGGAGATAGCAGCGAAGCTGAAGGCGGCATGGCCGAGATAGCAATACTGACCAGTGACGTGTGACAAGTGACGAGTGTCACAGGCGCTGAGGGTTGATCGCCGGGGGAAGCGCCACGCCACGAGTTCTTCCGACTAAGATACGGTCTATGTTGTTCGATGCCGCGACGACCTGTTGAAGACGCCAAGCGATTGGACAAACCACTCCGATTGGGATTTCCAGTCAAAGTCGTGGGTCAGGAAGGACTGAAGAGCAGCGACACGCGGCGTTGGCAGAAGAAGCCTCACCTGCGCACTTCAATCGAATACCTTCACGACATCTTCGATTATCTGGCGTCTCAACAGATCCAGATGTACCGCATCTCGAGCGACATTGCGCCTTACCTGACGCATCCCCACAAACCGGAGTTTCGAAATCAAATCAAAGAGGCGCGACGCGAGCTTCGATGGTTAGGAAAATCGGCCCGGCAACAGAAACTAAGGCTCTCTTTTCACCCTTCGCAATACATCATCCTGAACAGTGCAAACGACGCCCTGACGGCACAGAGCGTCCATGACATCGAGAGCCAGGCGGAAATTCTGGACGTGATGGAGCTCGGACCGGAAGCGCGGATCGTCATTCACGTCGGTGGTCTTTACGACGATCGAATGGCCGCGCGCGAACGCTGGATGCAAACGTATGAAAAACGGCTCTCCATCAGGGCGCGTGCTCGGCTGGATCTTGAAAATGATGACGTCTCATTTAGCGCATCGGATGTTCTGGCTATCCACCGAGAGGTGGGGGTCCCTTTGGTCTTCGATCACCAGCATTTCTGGTGTCTGAATCCTGATCGCCTCGAACTGCAGAGCACGCTGAAGAAGTTCCTCGCCACCTGGCCGAGGGGTGTTCGTCCAAAGATCCACTTCTCTTCGCCCCGGACGGAGATGCGTGAGTGCGTGGAGCGGGACCGTGTCACGAAACGGCGCCGAAAGGTGCTGAAATCCCCGCCATTGATCGGGCACGCCGATTTTGTTAATCCGTTCGAGTTCGCAACCTTTATGCGAAGCGCGGGCAAGCTGGAGTTTGATGTCATGCTCGAAGCGAAAATGAAAGATGTCGCGCTGCTTCGATTGCGGCGTGACCTGGCGCGGTGCGCTCCGGACGTAGCGGAGCGGTTTGGGGTGACTTCTGAAATGCTGTCGACCAAATGATTCAGAGACGGAAGTACGAGGCTGTCTATTATAAAGTACTAAACTCGTGCTCGTGCAGACTGTGGGCCGGCAGGGCCAGCACGCAGGCGAAGGTTCCGGCGCTCACCGCAATCATCATCAGTAAGCTCACACGAAATCCACCGACCGTCGCAGCTAAAACAAACGCGCTGACGCCGAGTGCGGCGCCGAGCTGCCGGATAAATTGCTGGCTGGTGGTTGCGCTACCCATGCGGGCAACCGGGACGCTATTCTGCACCACTACAGTCAGCGCGGGAGAGATCAGCCCCATTCCGGCGCCTGAGATTAGTGCAGCGGCGACGACCCAGCCGAGTCCGTGTTCAAACGCAACCATGAAAAGGAGCAGTCCCAGAATATGCACAACGATCCCAATCACACTGGGAACTCGCTCGCCGATTCGATGAACCAGTCGACCAGCGATGAAGGCCAACGTGCTCCAGCCGATGGTGAACGCGCCAACTACCAGGCCGACGATCGCGCGATTCTCATGAAAAGCAGCGTTGGTTGCGAGTGGCAGATACGAGCTCAAACCGAAGCCGCTGAAAAAAGCGAGGAACGATGAAGAGATCGACGATGTGTAGCCGGCATGATGAAAGAAACTCAACGGCAGAATCGGATGCGGCGTTCGTCCCTCATGCCAGACGAACACAGCGAGCAAAATAATTCCTGCACCAATCAGCGCAGCCTGCATCAGCCCAATTTGTCCCTCGCCAAGATCGACAAACGCCCACATCAAACAACTGCCGCCGGCGCCGGCGAGAAGAGCGCCGGCAAAATCGAATCGGCCGGTGCTCTGCCCGGTGCTCTCGTGCATTCCAGTGATGACGAGGAAAGCAGCTACAATTGCAATTGGCACGTTTATGAGGAACGCCCAGCGCCATGAAACGTGCGTAACAACCAGTGTTCCGAGGAGTGGTCCCGCGACACTCGCGATTGCCCATGCGCTGCTGGCCGCGCCCAGTGCCCGGCCGCGTTTCTCAGGGGGGTAAACAACACCGAGCAAAACAAACGGAAGAGTGGCAACGGCTCCCGCCCCAATTCCCTGGATGGCGCGTGCACCGATGAACTGCATCATGGTTTGCGCGACGGCGCAAAGTCCGCTCCCGACGGTGAAACCGACAATGCCGAAGAGATATGTGCGCCGGCGTCCCCATCGATCCGAGCCCGGCCCCCAGATCGGCATCGATACCGCCGCGGCGAGCATGTAAGCCGCGAAGGTCCACGCGTAGAGGTGCGCACCCCCGAGCTCAGGGAGGGCGACCGGTATGACCGTGCTGACGATGGTGTTGTCGAGTCCGGCGAGAATGATTGTGAACAGCACGCCGAGCAAGACCAGGATGCTGCCGTGTTTGGAGGAAGAATTAACCACGAATGGACGCGAATAGACGCTAATATGAGGGGACTGACAATGAGCTGGTCTGATGCTTCGGATCGGCGGGCAGGAATGCGCGCCATACAATTGTAGGGCAGCGATTCCTCGCTGCCAGCATTGGAAACAACCAAACGGCGTTACGCCAGGAACAGAAGCGCACTGGGGAGAACCATTTTCAGCCTCGAATCCGATTGTGTGGTGTATGGAACTTGAAACCCTACGCGGCCTGTACATTCATGAGTTGAAAGACCTGCTTAGCGCGGAGAACCAGCTAATCAAAGCGCTGCCGAAAATGCGCAAGGCGGCGAAAAATCGACAGCTTGCCGCCGCCTTCAATCAGCATCTCAATCAAACGAAGCAGCAGGCGAAGCGGCTGGAACAAATTTTAAAACGCCACGATGAATCGACGCGCGCGCCGAAATGCGAGGGCATGGAGGGTTTGATCAAGGAAGGCGACAAGATGGCGAGCGAAAATGCGCAGGACGATGTGCGGGACGCGGGATTGATCGCTTCGGCGCAGCGGGTCGAGCATTACGAAATTGCGGGGTATGGCTGTGCGCGCACGTATGCGCAATTGCTCGGCGATAAACAAGGTGCTCGGTCGCTCGACACCACCTTGAATGAAGAAGCGGCCACCGACAAAAAGCTAACGAAGCTTGCGCGCTCGATGATCAACGTCAAAGCGAAGAAAGCTCCGAAGCCTGAGCAGGACGACGGCGGAGTGACCGGTGCAATTCAGCGTGTGATTGCCAAAGTCAAAGGCGACGACAGAAAAGGGAAAAAGTAAAGAAATCGATCGGCGGTGAGCAGAGCGTTCGTGAGAGAGGATGTCGATCCTCCTGAGCGCAGCGGGCGAAAACGATCGGTCTCGGGACTACCGCCGGGCGCGACCAATTACATCACGGCGCGCGGTGCGAAACATTTGCGCGATGAACTGGATAAACTTCGTAGGGCGGGCGCGACAAATGAGCGCGTCGTCGAACTGGAACAAATTTTGGCTTCGGTCGAGGTAGTGGCTCGGCCGGAAGGGAATTCGAACAGCATTACCTTCGGCGCAACCGTTACCGTAAGGGATAAAAACGGTCGAAGTGAAACCTATACCATCGTCGGCGTTGACGAGCTCGGATTCGAATCGGATGCAGTTAGTTGGATTTCGCCGATCGGCAAAACGCTTCTTGCGGCCGACATTGGTGATTGGGTTACTCTCCCGGATGGACGGGCCGCGAGAATTGTGACAGTCGAGTATCGTTGAAATGGCAAAGCCAGAAGGAAGGGTTAAGAATTGATAAGTCGCCGGAATCTTTAACTGCACACCAATTCACTTCCGGTTGGTGTCGATTGATTGAGCCCATAGTTAACTGAAATCGCCGATGCCCGTCGCCCCGAGCGCAAGTCGAAGGATGCCGACGGCTTGCCTTAAAGTTTTCATCGCGGGATCCCTCGACTTTCGCTCGGGATGACAGATTAGCGAGGGCAGTCGGACAATGCCCAGCAGAAATCCGTTTGATCGGCGAGATTCGCGGCTAAATATCTCACGATGATGAGCGGCAAAGAGAACGCGCAGCGAATGGAAAAGATTGTCAGCCTGTGTAAACGCCGCGGCTTCATTTTTCAATCGAGCGAGATTTATGGCGGGCTTAATGGCGTCTGGGATTACGGCCCGCTCGGGACCGAGCTCAAAAACAATCTTAAACAATATTGGTGGAAGGTGATCGTGCGCGACCGTGAGGACGTGGTCGGTTTGGATGGCTCGATCCTGACGCATCCAGCCGTGCTCAAGGCCAGCGGCCACGTCGACACTTTTACCGATCCGATGGTTGATTGCCGGACGTGCAAAGCGCGACTGCGCGCGGATCAGCTGACGGAAAAGAACGGTGTTAAGCAATGCTCGAACTGCGGCGGCAAAGATTTAACCGAAGCGCGTCCGTTCAACCTAATGTTCCAAACGCAAATGGGAGCGTCGGCCGATCCGGCGTCGATTGCCTATCTGCGCCCGGAAACGGCCCAAACGATCTTCGTGCAATTCAAGAACGTGCTCGACGTCTCGCGCAAGAAATTGCCGTTTGGGATCGCGCAAATCGGCAAAGCCTTTCGGAATGAAATTAATCCGCGCAACTTCACTTTTCGTTCGCGCGAGTTTGAGCAAATGGAGTTGGAATATTTCTGCCGGCCGGAGCAGGGGATGGATTTGCTGGCCTACTGGTTGAAAGAACGGATCAGATTTTACGAGGAGATCGGGATCACTCGAAAGCGGCTGCATGTTTTGGATGTGCCGGATAATGAGCGCGCCTTTTACTCCAAAGGCACGTTCGACATCGAATACGAGTTCCCGTTTGGGCGGCAGGAACTGGAAGGCGTCGCGTATCGGACAGATTACGATTTGCAGCAACACATCAGGGCCAGCGGCAAAACGCTTGATTATTTCGATGAGGAAACGAAAGAGCGTTTCGTCCCGCATGTAGTTGAGCCGAGCGCGGGCGTCGATCGCACCGTGCTGGCGTTAATTTGCGACGCTTACGACGAAGACAGCGCTCCCGATGAAAAAGGGAAAATGGAAACGCGCATCGTGATGCGGTTTCATCCGCGAATGGCGCCGGTCAAATGCGCGGTCTTTCCATTGCTCAAGAACAAGGAGGCGCTGGTGGCTAAGGCGCGTGAAGTGCAGGCATTGCTGCGTCCGCACATGACCGTCTTTTACGATGAAGGAGGCGCGATTGGACGACGTTACCGGCGACAGGATGAGATCGGAACACCGTTTGGGGTGACGGTTGATTTCGAGTCTCTGGGCGAGAAAGGCGATGAGCTGCGCGATAGCGTCACACTGCGCGATCGCGATTCAATGAAACAGGAGCGCGTGAAAATTTCAGATTTGGTGGCAAAGATTTTGCCGCAGCTGTAGTCGCCCCGCTCTGTCGGGCGGTCACGGCGACAGAGCGCCGTGGCTACAATAAGCGCGGCCCGCGAAGTCTTTGCAAAATACAACAAATGGGGACTTGATATGGACGTCGTCGATTTCCGGGAGTATTGCCTCGCGAAGGCGAATGCGACGGAGGGAACGCCATTCGGCGAAACCGTTCTCGTCTTCAAAGTAGCCGGCAAAATGTTTGCGCTCATGTCGCTCAATGAAGTGCCGGCGACTGCGAATTTGAAATGCGATCCGGATCTGGCGCTTGAGTTAAGGGACCGCTACGAACAGGTGCGTCCCGGCTATCACATGAACAAGAAACATTGGAATACGGTCGAGATTGAAGGTCTTCTCGATATTGAGCTGCGCAAAATGATCGATCATTCCTATGATCTGGTGGTGCGGAGTCTTCCGAAGTCTGTAGGCGCCGCTGTCGCCAGCGGCAAACGTAAGAAGCCGCCGGGGACGGCGGCGTCTACCGCTAAGACACCGCGCGCAGCTGGACGTCACCGATCTCCAATTGCAAAGCGTCGCGTGCGATGCTGAGAAAATGATCGGCTGCGTCGGTAAGAGCGACGTTCAATTTTCCGCTATCCGTCGATGCGGTGGCGAGCGACTGTCGATCTAACAAATCTTTGACGGCGCGGGCGCAATTCATGGCCGAATCCACAATCTGGACTTTGTCGCCGAGCGATCGGGCGATGGCAGTGGTGAGCAATGGGTAATGCGTGCACCCGAGCACGAGCGTGTCGATCCCATCCGCGGCCATGGGAGTGAGATAACGCTCAATGGTTAAATCGGTGAGTTGATCGTCGAGCAGGCCTTCTTCGATTAGCGGGACCAGCAATGGGCAGGCGACACTCTTGACGCGGACGTGAACATTGAGCGCGCGCAAGGCGTTTTTATAAGCGCCGCTGCGAATGGTCGCGCGCGTGCCGATGACACCGACATGACGGTTGCGTGTCATCGCAATGGCGGCGTTTGCGCCCGGCTCTATCACGCCTATGACCGGAACGGATACGCTGGCCCGGAGCTTTGGAATGGCGACCGATGACACGGTGTTGCAGGCGACGACGATCAGTTTCGCGTTTTCTGCGATCAACATTTTCGCCAGCTCAAGAGCGTAGCGTTCTACTGTTTCGGCGCTTTTATTTCCGTAGGGCACGCGCGCGGTATCGCCGAGATAAAAGATATTTTCGTCCGGCAAGAGCTCACGCAGAGCTTTGACGACCGTAAGGCCGCCAATGCCGGAATCGAAAACGCCGATCGGTTTCATTTGTTTTCAGTGCAACGTTTGCGCATTGGAGAAGCTTGCGAGTGGGAGTTCGGGCCTCGCTTGTATCGTCATCCCGAGCGTAAGTCGAGGGATCCCGTTGCGAAAGCTTAAAGGCGACATGGCGGGAGTCGCTCGACTACGCTCGGGACGCGGAATGTTCACGCCGATCGTTACTTTTCAGCGTGCAACGGAGACGCTTACGCTACTGTATCGGGTGGCCGAGCTGCCTAAAACCTACCATCCGAAAACGGTTGAGCCGAAATGGTATCAGCGGTGGCTCGAACGGGACGCATTCCGAGCCGATTCCAAATCGAGCAAGCCTGCGTTCTCGATTGTCATTCCGCCGCCGAATGTCACTGGCGTTCTCACTTTGGGTCACGTGCTCAACAACACCATCCAGGATGTTCTGGCGCGGCGGGCACGAATGCAGGGTCATGAAGTTCTGTGGTTACCGGGGACAGACCACGCCGGCATCGGGACGCAAACGGCAGTCGAGAAATGGTTGCGCAAAAATGAAGGCGTCACGCGCCACGATCTTGGCCGGGAAAAATTCCTGGAGCGCGTCCTGGAATGGCAGGACAAACATGGCGGCATCATCATTCAACAACTGAAGCGGCTCGGCTGCTCCTGCGACTGGTCGCGGCAACGCTACACCTTCGATGCCGATTACATCCGCGCGGTGGAAAAGGTTTTTGTCGATCTTTACGACAAGGGACTGATCTATCGCGGACGCCGGATGATCAACTGGGACCCCGCCGCGCAGACAGCGCTATCGGATGAGGAAGTCATCAGTAAACCGCAAAACGGAACTTTGTATTTTGTTCGTTATGAACTGGTGGATGAGCCCGGCCGTTTTTTGGAAGTGGCAACGACGCGTCCGGAAACGATCATGGCCGACACCGGGGTGGCGGTTTCACGTAACGACAAACGGTACAGCGCGGTGGTGGGGAAACAGGTTTGGCGACCGCTGGCACGGGAGAAAATTCCGATTGTCACCGACGAACTGATCGACCCGGAATTCGGCACCGGCATTTTGAAGGTCACACCGGCGCACGACAAGGTGGATTTCGAGATCGGCCAGCGCCACCATTTAGCAGTCATCGATGTTCTAACGGAAACTGGACGCATCAATTGTCCGGCTGTTCCGGAATTGCACGGCCTCGATCGTTTCGATGCGCGGAAACGCGCGGGCGAACTTTTGCAGGAGAAAGGTTTGCTGGCAAAGGCGGAAGCGTACGAGAACAACGTTGGCTTCAGCGATCGCAGTGACGTTCCGATCGAGCCGCGAATCAGCGAGCAATGGTTCCTGCGTTATCCGAAGACAAAGGAAGCGCTGGCGGTGGTGCGCGAACATCTGATTCGCTTCTTTCCCGTGCATTGGGAAAAAGTTTACGCGCAGTGGCTGGAGAATATTCAGGATTGGTGCATCAGCCGGCAGGTTTGGTGGGGACACCGGATCCCGGCGTGGTATCGGAAGCAGGGCGCAGGGAGCGGGGGCCAGGGAGGACAAGAAATTTACGTTGGGCTTGAACCGCCGCCGGATTCGGAGAGTTGGACACAGGATCCGGATACTCTCGACACTTGGTTCTCGTCCTGGCTGTGGGCGTATGAGACAATGGACCCGGAGACGCGAGCAAAATTTTATCCGACATCGGTGTTAGTGACCGGGCCGGACATTATCTTCTTCTGGGTTGCGCGTATGATTATCGCCGGGCTGGAATTTAAACCAGGCAAATCCGACCGCGTTGAGGACAATATCGCCTTTCAGAATGTTTTCTTTACCGGGATAATTCGCGACAAGCAGGGGCGCAAAATGTCGAAATCGCTCGGCAATTCGCCTGATCCGCTCGATCTCATTGGGAAGTATGGAGCGGATGGATTGCGTTTTGGTTTGATGAGGATCGCGCCCAGTGGGCAGGACATTCGTTTCGATGAGAAACAGATCGAAGAAGGCCGCAATTTTGCGACCAAGCTCTGGAATGTCGCTCGTTTCCGGCAAATGCATGGCCCGTCCCAGCGAATGCTGCAATTAAAAGAAAGCGAGCTTTCGATCTACTCGGTCGAAGTCATCGCCCGTCTTGGCGAAACCATCGCTGCGGTTGAGGCGGCGTATCGCGAATACCAGTTTAGTACCGTCGCCCAA
>JBKPQI010000061.1:0-10721 GCA_046733975.1 Verrucomicrobiota bacterium | reverse complement strand
GCGAGGAATGCAGCCTTGGTTCAGTCGGCCAATTGGATCCGGGTTCCAGCCGACATACGATCCTCGCGCTCTACCTCCCTGGTGGCGGTGACGCTCTCCGTGGTCATTCGCGCTGTCTTTCGGTTGTTCCGCTTTCCAGATGGGCCCGCTCTTCCCGAAAAACCGGGACTTCGACTCCGCCGCCGGTGGTTTCGCCCGCCGCCATTTTGAAAATAGGCAGGACCGGGTTGCCCTTCGAATCCTTGTCATAGTTCACCCTGTCCTTCTCCAACGGCAGCGAGACTTTAAAATCGCCGCCAGGCTATTCTCCGATGACTACATCCAGCGGGTAACTTTGCCCTGCATTCACTTGAAATGAATAGCCGCGCCCGAGGCCTATATACCAGGGCGCATCCTTTTTAAATTACAGCCCGTCGCTGTTGTAGAATGTTTGCGGCGTCCTGCCCATTGGCGCCATTGAACCCCAATCCAGCACGACCGCGCCGTTGAATCGAACCATTACGATGTCGTCGCCCACTCCGACAAAATGATACGTGCCGCTCCCCGGAGGGATGACTATGCCTATGTAATGCTCCAGCAGCCGTCATCCCGAGCGAAGTCGACGGGATCCCGGTGTGCTACCTCCTCGACCGTCGCTCGGGGATGGTGGCGTTTGCAGCGCCCGGCGCGGTCGGCAACGCGTTCGTCGAGTTTTAGGCTTAGTGATTTGCGCTCGCTGTCGTGCTGGCAGTCTTCGGACCGTGTTCCAGTTGAATCAGGTCCGCCAAAATGTTCATTGTCTCGTCACGCTCCGGATCAATGACCGGTTCTTTTGTGTCATCGTCCACACCACTCAGAACATCATCGGTGTCAGCATCGCCAGCCGCTTCCGGCGCAACCTTGGCGGAACCGTTCTTCTTTGCGGACGCAAGTTTTCCCGGATACATAATGAGCTGAAGATTTGGCTTATCAACGGTGTCGAGAGTCACGCGATACACCCGTGGCTCCTCAACATTACGCGCCAGCCGCTCCTTCGATCGCAGTTCCTTGCGCGCCTTGTCCTCAGAAAGCTCTTTCTTCCGCACATCCTCGTTAAGGGAAATCCGATTCTCATCGAGTCGATGACGAAGCCGATCCATGTCTTCCTGGACGTAATGGAACTCCGGATCGCCTTGGACTCGTTCGGTCGAACGGCGTCTCAGATCATCGATATAAAGCGACACCGGTTCACTCCATTTTGTATATCTCGCCTTGGGCACCTCGTCATACGGCAAACAATTCTTCAGGGCTCCCTCCGCGAACTCCGGCAAATCAGTCAACGACGGCAGCACAATGTCCGACGCCACGCCATGCAACTGAGTAGAGCCGCCCGCAACGCGGTAAAACTTCTGGATGGTTAATTTCAGAGCGCCGTCCTTGTGTGAACGGCTGCCGAGCAACGAGGTATAGCCGCCGATATCGAGAATAGTCTGCACCGTTCCTTTGCCGAACGTGCATTGATCCCCTACAATCACCGCGCGTCCATAATCCTGCAATGCCGCGGCAAAAATCTCACTGGCGGATGCGCTCTGCCGGCTGGTTAAAACAATGAGCGGTCCAGTGTAAGCGATGCCGGGATCCGGATCACTCGAGACGACGATGTTGCCGTTCGAGCCCTTGGTTTGCACGACCGGCCCCGATTTCAAAAACAAGCCTGTTAGCGAAATCACTTCCTCGAGCGAGCCGCCGCCGTTGCGCCGCAAATCTATTACCAGACCAGAAATGTTTTCTTTCTTTAGCCGCTTCAACAACGTCAACACATCTTTCGTTGTGCTCTTGGCGTGATGATCCATGTCCGCATAAAAGGACGGCAAGGTAATCCAGCCGAGTTTCACCGGCCGGCCTTCTTCATCTTTCTTGAGAATGATGTCGGCGCGCGCTTCCTGGTCTTTCAATTTAATTTCATCGCGCACGAGCTCGACATTCTTGCGCTTGGACGGATCGGCCGCGTCCGATGGAATGACCAGCAGCCGCACCTTTGTGCCTTTCTTCCCGCGGATCATTTCCACGACTTTGTCGAGTCGCATGTCGCGAACGTCAGTGAAATCGCCCGTCCCTTGTCCAACGGCAGTAATTCGATCACCGACCTTGAGCCGGCCATCGACCTGAGCCGGCCCGCCGGGCACCAGGCTCTCAATTTTGGCGTAACCGTCTTCCGTCCGCAGCATCGCTCCGATCCCGACGAGCGAGAGTCCCATGTTGATGCTGAAGTTTTTCAGATCAGACTCGGACAGATATTCGGAGTGCGGATCGTAAGCCAGCGCGACGGCGTCGAGGAAAAACTTGGCCTGCTCATCGCGATCGCTTTCATGAACGGTGCGCGCAAGGCGGTCGTAGCGGCGCGCGATCAACTGCGGTCCGGGCTCGATGGGATGTTCGCTCAGGTGTTCCTGTAAAAGCTCGCTCGTAACGTGGCCGCGCCACAACTCATCGGCCTCGGCCGTATTTTTCGGCCACGGACTCTTGTCCCTCCTCAGATCGATCGTGACATTAGTATTGAAATCGACCGGCTGCTTAAGCAGATCCTTGATTTTGGCGACACGTTCATCAACGCGTTTTTGATACAGATCGTAAATGTCGTAAGCCGGCTTGAGGTTCCCTAGTAAAATATCGTCATCCAGCGCGGTGCCATATTTTTGCGTAATGGCATCGATGTCTTCCTGAGTTAGGAACATGTGGGTGTAATCGAGCAGCTCGAGATAGCTCCGCAAAATCTTGCCCGACATTTCGTCGTTCAATTGTTTGTGCGTGTAATGTCCTTCCTCGAGTAGTCGGCCCACAGAGACGCAGACGTTGTCGAGGTCGGTTTTTGCCGGAAGCGCCGGCGTGAGCCCTAAGCTGATTAGTAAAATTACTGCCGCCGCGGTGGAGGAACGAAAACGATAGTTCATGCCCTAAAAAAGAAGTTTTCCATAGTCGCAGATCGTCGCTCTGAACGCAAGAACTCCCCTTGAATCTCAGACCGTCGCAGCGATTAGAAAGACAATCGACAGACCGGAATATTCAAAAAAACCGTGCCGTTTGGGCACGCCTGACAACCGATGAAATACGAGACATTTTGCGGGGGAGTTTTTGAGACAAATTGTTATCTTTTCCACGCTCCTGAAGGTGTGGTTCTATTTGACGCGCCGGACGGCAGTTGCGCATGGCTGCAAAATCGTGAGATCGATTTAAAGCTGCTCATTCTCACCCACGGACACGTCGATCATGTTAGCGACGTGGCAAAAATTAAGCGAAAATTTGATTGTCCGATAGGTTGTCACCCCGACACCGCGCCAATGATTTCCGACCCAAATTTTTTCCGCAATTTCGGGTTCGGTTTCGATCTTGAGCCGGTCACGCCTGATTTCTTCATTGAAGAAGAAGCCGAGCGCGAATTCCTCGGCGCAAAGTTTCGGGTTTTGGAAGTGCCCGGTCATTGTCCCGGCAGTCTCTGCTTTTTCTCCCGGTCGGACAATTTGCTTATCGGCGGCGATGTTCTTTTCGCCGGCGGGGTTGGTAGATGGGATTTGCCCGGAGGCGACGCACCGCAATTGTTCCAGGGGATAAAGGAAAAACTGTTTCCGCTGGGCGACAATGTCACCGTGCTGCCCGGCCACGGTCCGCCCACCACAATCGGCGAAGAGCGGAAGACCAACCCGTTTGTCCGCCCCTAGATCGTAGGCTGCTGTAGCCGTCGCGCTGTGGCAACGTGCGGCCTCCGCACAGCGAAGCGGCTACAGCACGGCCCGCCGTAACCTCCGGCTTACGGCTTGGACGACATCGCCAGAAAATAGAAGATCACGAAATCCTGGACGAAGTGGATGCTGAACGCCCAGCCAATGCCGCGCGTTTCCACCATGCTCTTGGCCCAAATGAACCCCGCAATTGTTGCCATGCCCACACCGAGCCACCCCGATGGCTGACCAAAATAGTGAGCCAATCCAAAGAAAATTGCCGTTACCCAAACGCCTTCTCGAAGCGGCAGGACACTGCGCAATTGCGCGAGCGGAACACAGCGAAATTGAAATTCTTCGTTTGCGGCATTGAGCGCCGCGGTCGCTACTGCCCAGGGGAAGAGTTGCCAATGCTGAGTCAGTTGCCAAAAATTTGGACGAAGATTGGAAAACAAGAACGCCACCATTGCGGCGGCGAAGATCAGCACGATCAACGGTCCAAGGTGCCACCAGCGCAATGGACTTCGAAACCACATGATTCGCTCGGGCTTCACCGGCGCATCCAGCCCTCCAACGCGCAGAAACAGATCGTCGCGGGAAAATCCGGGTCGAATAAAGACGGTCAGCATGAGGAGCGCTCCGACAACGTTCAACAAGCGACTAACGAAAATTCTTGGCGCCCAATCGAGATTCTTCGTCAGCGCCTGAACTGGCGCGCAGTCATTGAGCATCGGCGCGAGGACAGACCAGCCCAATCGCAGAATGGCAATCGTGAGAAGAAATCCGGTCAGACAACGCAGCCGAGTCGATCGGCTGACGGCCGCGGCAGCGACGATGAGAACAACAACCTGAGCGATTGGCACTGAATAGCCGTTCTCGCCGGCAGAACGGCTGAGAATTGTCGGCAGCAGGCTTCCTGCGAGCATCGCACTCCAGGCGATTACCCGGCACCATGGATCTGGGCGCGAAGTTGTAGCGGCTGCCCTTGAAGCAAACCTTGACCGCACGCCGGCGGCCTCGAGAGGGACCGACACGCTTTCGCTAATGAACGCAGCCATTATTGGGCAGATTAGCAAGCGCCGCGCCCAATGGCTGCAGTAAATCAATCTCGGTGACTATGTTACGCAGCGACTGGAGCGCGGCGGGAACGTAACCGAGAAAATGCCGGTGACCTTTCACCAGCCCAAGAAAACCATAAGCCCCCAGAGCCTGCATCAAGCGCTGCATCGCGCACAGGCGAAGCGTCTCACCCGTTTCCAGCGATCGGAGCCCACGGCGCTCTATGTAGTAGGAGCAAAGCGCCTCCCGCTCTGCCGCCGATAATTGCACATAAGGATCAAACAAGAGCGACGCCAGATCGTATTCGGCCAAACCGGGACGCATTCCCTGGAAATCGATGAGATGAGCATGGCCGCTCCGCGCGATAATATTTTGCGATTGAAAATCGCGGTGCACCAGCACTCGGGGCAGCGCCGCCAATCGCTCTGCGATTTCTGTCAGCGCCGGCAGCGAGGTCAAATCCCGCAGTCGTGCCTCATTGAATCCAAAAATTCTTCCGAGACAGTTTTCGAAAAAATAATTTTGCTCCCACCGGTAAAGCGAAGCGTTAAATTCCGGCGGCATCTCTCCATCCAACTCTGACCAGTCGCACTCCGGTACATCGTGGAGTTTTGCGATTTCATCCAACGCCGACCGATAAAGCGCTTCACGCACCAGCCAACTATCTTCACGAAAACTGAAGAGATCGGTCTGGCCCAAGTCCTCGATCCAAATCAAACCTTCTTCTGGATCATGAAAATAGATTTTTGGCGCGGCAATGCCGTGTTCTGATAAAAATTCGGCGATGCGGACGTAATGCCGGTTTTCCGCACGGTCGAGATTGTATTTCACCAAAATCAGCGATTGCTCCGGCGTACAGCTGATGCGGTAGAACTTTCGATCAGAACCGCCTTTCTCAATCGCTGCGATTTCGATTTCTCCCTCGCTGAAAGCCGGTAAGCGCCGTCGCGTCTGGCGAAGAAGCAATTCGGTTTTCATACGATGGCGTTTTGCAGGATCCCCTCGGCTTTCTGCCGCGTGCGGACGATACAATTTTGCAACTGACTTCGGGAAGCAATTTGTGCACCGGGCCAGACAATCGTGTCCTGCAGAATGGCGCCCGCGCCGACGCAACAGCCGGCCCCGACCACCGTCAGGCCCTGCAATTGCGCGCTGGCATCAACAGTCGCGCTCTTCGCGATGCGCGCGGCCCAGTCCGCGTCGGCGACGAACTTCGGACTCCAATTTTCCGATGCGATCATCCGGTGCACTTCTACGTACTGCACGCTCGAACCGACGTTAAACCACTTGCCTTCGTTGAGAATAAGGCCGCCAATCTTTCCGCCATCGGCAAGCCAATCGAGCAAAACTGGAATAAATGAAATTTTGCGCCTCGGAATGCGCTGAAAAATTCTTCTGCTCCAAACCGCGATGTTGGCAAAATCGTAGTCGCCGGCCAGACCGAATCGTCCGCCGATGTCCACGATGCGCCCGTTTTCAACCGCGATCGACGGCGTAAACCCGGTTTCGCGCAAAGCGAGAGTGACATCGTTCCCGGCGCGGAAATGCTCCTTAATGAGCAGATCCAGTGGCAGGTCGGTCAGAATGTCACCGCTATAGGTAAGGAAATCACCATGATGCAACAGCGGCTCGGCATTCTTGATGCCCCCTCCAGTCTCGAGCAATTCCGGCTCGTTCACTAACTCAAGCGGGCAATGGCGATAACGCTTCTCCGCAAACTGTTGTTGGAACAAATGCGGCAGCCGATGGGTGTTGACGACGAACCGCTGAATGCCGACGGCAATCAAATGATCGAGCGCAAAGGTGACGAGCGGCTTCTGAAAAATCGGCACCAGCGGTTTGGGCAATCCATCGGTCAACGGCCGCAGACGTGTTCCCAATCCAGCGGCAAGAACAAAGGCCTGTGTTATCACTGAGTTTTTTCGACTGCTTTGGGGAGCGCATGTAATTCCAAATCGGTCGCGCCGCGTTTGTTTTTCCATCCCGAGGACGACCACTTGAGCTATCGTAAACGGCTGCTAGAACCTTCTATCATGGCAGAAGAGACGGTTTGGCGCGGCACTTCTTCGGAGGCGAAAAACGTCAGGACGTTTCTGTTCTGTGCCATCTGTCTTTGCCCCCTCATTGTCATCTCACATTTCCGTCATCGCGCAGGTTTAGTCCGCACATTTTCTGCCTCGCGCTCGTGCCGACTTTCATCGCGCTTGCCCGTTTCCTCCAGACCAAAAACAAAATTTAGGAGCTAACTATTGACCGGGAGATTACTGAGGGCGTTTGCAATAAAGGAACCGACACACTCGAACTTTGGGTGAAGGATTTGGAAACGCGCCAGCCATTTTTGCAACGCGTGTTCGCCGTGGAAAACCTTATCATCAACACCGCTGATACCTCCAGCCCCGTTATTCTGATCGAGGCAGTACCGCAGAAACTCACATGTCGGCGATAACTTCGGAACGCCGTTGAAAAAGTGCGGATGTAAAACGCGTCCGCGAGCTTGACGTGGAATAAAGGCGCCGCACTCAAACGCCGTCATCGCGAGCAGAGCCGAGGGATCCGAGGAAGCTACCTTTAAGATTTCGCGACGGGATCCCTCACTATCGCTCGGGATGACAGGCTATCGAGGCCTGCGTGCACTTACACAAAGATTGCGTGATGGCATCCGACACGCTAAAGGATACATTCGTTTGAACGAGAGCATCACAGCGACACCCGCAGTGACTGAGGAAAAGTTCGTTCGCGGACTCGGTTTGCTCGATTCCACCATGCTGGTGGCGGGCTCAATGATTGGCTCGGGAATTTTCATTGTCTCCGCCATCATTGCGCGACAGGTGGGCGCGCCCGGCTGGTTGCTGGTAGTTTGGATCGTCACTGGTCTGCTGACATTGATGGCCTCGCTCTCGTATGGCGAGCTCGCGGCCATGATGCCGAAGGCGGGCGGACAATATGTTTATTTGCGCGAAGCATTTTCGCCACTTTGGGGATTTCTTTACGGCTGGACGTTATTTCTGGTTATTCAGACCGGCACCATCGCGGCCGTCGCCGTTGGATTTGGACGCTACACCGGGGTGCTTCTTCCGTGGGTTTCCGAGAGCAATTATCTGATCGCGCCTATCCGGCTTGGTGGCTATGCCGTCTCCCTTTCCACCGCACAACTCGTTGGCTTATGCATGATCGCGCTGCTCACCTTCATGAACACACGCGGATTAAGGCTGGGCAAACTGGTGCAGAATGTTTTCACCACCGCCAAGACCGGCGCGCTCATTGGCCTGATCATTTTGGGCATCATTGTTGGTCTCAAATCGGGCGCAGGCGCTGAGAACTTCACTCATTTCTGGACGATGCGCGGTACTTTGCAGGAGGTCGGGCCTGGGCTGACGGCAGCAGTTGGTTTCGGTCTCTTTGTCGGCATCTGCGTGGCGCAAACCAATTCGCTTTTCTCCGCTGACGCGTGGAATAACATTACGTTTACCGCCGGCGAAGTGAAGGAGCCGCGGCGTAACATCCCGTTGTCGCTTGCCCTCGGCACGATTCTCGTCATCACGCTCTATCTTCTCGCAAACGTCGCCTACCTGACCGCACTGCCATGGGACGCGATCCAGAATGCACCGAGCGACCGTGTCGCATCGGAAACCGCAAACGTGATCTTTCCTGGTGCCGGCGCTACAGTCATGGCCATTGCCATCATGATCTCCACTTTCGGTTGCAATAATGGACTGATTCTGTCTGGCGCGCGTGCGTATTACGCGATGGCGCGGGATGGTCTTTTCTTCCGCAAAGTTGGCCATCTAAACAAAAACCATGTGCCAGCCTGGGGCTTGATCATTCAAGGTATCTGGGCCGCTGCGCTGGTTCTACCTCGTACCGTTAAAACCGACGCCGCCGGGAACGTAACCGGTTACGGCAACCTTTATGGCAACTTGCTGGACTACGTCATCTCTGCTGCACTCATCTTTTACATCCTGACCATTGCCGGCATCTTCGTCCTGCGCCGAAAACGACCGGACGCGGAACGCCCGTACAAAGCTTTTGGTTACCCGGTCATCCCTGTTCTCTACATTATCGGCGCGACCATCATTCTTGCCGTGCTCTTCATTTATCAAACCGCGACCACCTGGCCCGGTCACATTATTGTCCTGACCGGTGTTCCGATTTATTTCCTGTGGAAAGCAGCAAACGCTCGCTCAGCATCCACTGCGCAGTCCTAATTAAACGTATCTGTGAGCTTTTCTTACGACAACGTTTGGATGCCCGATAGATGTAATCGATCCTGTTATATCGGTATACTACGTGAGATAGCCAGCTGGATCGGCCGCTCCGTCGGGCGATGCCAAAAGTTTGCGGCTTTGCCGCCTAAAATTAACATCGAGCAATGGACTGCTCGATCGACCTGAAAACATCGCCGAACCAAAGCAATCGTCGAAACGATCATCAAGGAGAAAAACGCATGGCAAACCTATTCGCGCGAAAACCTCTCGCCCTGCTGATGCAAGAGGCGGAGGAAGTTGGCGAGCACAGCCTGAAACGATCGCTCGGTCCCGTCAACCTCATCGCCCTGGGTATTGGCGGAATTATCGGCGCCGGCCTTTTCGTCCGCACGGCTGCAGCTATCGCGGATCGCGCGGGTCCATCCGTTGTGCTCGCCTTCATTGTCGCGGGAGTCGGCTGCGCCTTCGCCGGGCTTTGTTACGCGGAATTCGCCTCCATGATTCCCGTCGCGGGCAGTGCCTACACCTACTCCTACGCAACGATGGGTGAGTTCGTCGCGTGGATCATCGGATGGGATTTGATCCTTGAATACGCCGTTGCCGCCGCCACCGTCTCGGACGCATGGAGCGAATACGCGAACCGCGTGCTCAGTTGGTTCAACATGGCGCTTCCATATCAGTGGACGCATTCGCCGTTTGAACACGATCCCGGAGGTGTTTATGGCATTATGAACGTGCCAGCGCTTTTCATTTTGTTGATTTTGACGGCGCTACTCATCAAAGGCACCAAAGAATCGGCCTTCGTTAATGGGCTGATCGTCATCCTCAAAGTCAGTATCGTGATCTTGTTTATCGGCATCGGTTGGCAATTCATTAATCCGTCCAATCATACGCCCTTCATTCCGCCGGCGACGACCCACACGACCGCGCAGGGCATCGTGCATCATTATGGTGGTCTCCTCGGTATCCTCGGTGCCGCTGGCGTTGTCTTTTTCGCTTATATCGGATTTGATGCCGTTTCCACTGCGGCGCAGGAAGCGCGCAACCCGAAACGCGACATGCCGATTGGTATTCTCGGTTCCTTAGTCTTCTGCACCGTTCTCTACATCCTGTTCTCGTTTGTTCTTAGCGGCGTGGCCACGGTGGATGATTTCCGCGCGGCCGGCCGGGAAGCGTCGGTTGCATTTGCGATCAGTAAATACATGCACGGCTTCGAATGGCTCTCGCGCGCCGTTACGGTCGCGATTCTTGCCGGCTTCTCGTCTGTGATTTTGGTAATGTTGCTCGGTCAGTCGCGCGTGTTCTTCTCCATGAGCCGCGACGGCCTCGTCCCGCAGATTTTTTCCGACGTCCATCCACGTTTTCGCACACCTTGGAAATCGAACATGCTCTTCTTCGTTTTCACCGGCGCGATGGCGGCGTTCGTGCCGGCGGATGTGACCGGTGAAATGACGAGTATCGGGACATTGTTCGCCTTCATTCTCGTTTGCGCGGGCGTCTGGATTATGCGGGTACGCAGTCCTGAATTGGAACGCGGGTTCCGTGTCCCGGCCGCGCCAGTGGTCGCGATTCTTGGCATCATCACGTGCGGCGCAATGATCTTCGGCCTTGGCTGGACGAATTGGCTACGACTAATCGGCTGGCTGGTAGTGGGACTCATCGTCTACTTCGCCTACGGCAAAAACCACAGCCGCATCGCCGCGCCGCCGCCGGAAATGCCTGAAGGAATAAGCATCACGCGATAGTTCGTCGGCCATTTCCGTACGTTGCTCGCTCAAGGAAC
>JBKPQI010000060.1:0-4918 GCA_046733975.1 Verrucomicrobiota bacterium | reverse complement strand
GCCTCGATCGGGTTCCCTGCCTTCGAAGCGCCGCCGTGGGCCTTGCGCATTTTTATCCTCATCGCATTACTTGGTTTTCCAATCGCAGTCGTGATGGCGTGGGTGCTTGATTTCACTCGCGAGGGCGTGAAGCTCGATGCCGGAGCTTCAGGGAGCAACGGTCTGTTCGCCGTCGCCGCGCTCCTAATCGTGCTCGCGCTGGGCTGGTACTTTTACGGGCAACCATCGTTTCGCAGGGGCGACGTGACTACACCGACCGTCGCTGAACCAAACTCGATCGCGGTCCTGCCTTTCGCCAACATTAGCGCCAGACCCGAGGAAAATTATTTCTCCGCTGGCATGACCGAAGAACTTTTGAACGTTCTGGCCAAGGTGCCGCAGCTCAAGGTCGTGGCGCGCACCTCGGTTTTTCAGTTCAAAGATAAAGCCGGCGATATTCGCGAGATCGGTCGCAAGCTCGGCGTCACCAACATTGTCGAGGGCAGTGTGCGCCGAGATGGCCCGGACGTGCGAATCACGGCGCAATTGGTCCGTGTCGCTGATGGCTTTCACATTTGGTCGGAAACTTACGATCGCAGACTGGAAAGCGTGTTCGCTCTGCAGGATCAGATCGCGCGCCGGATCGCTGATGCGTTGAAACTTTCGTTAGGCGTTTCCGCTCCCATCCCGAGCCGCGCACCGATCGACCCTGAAGCCTACGATGAGTATCTGAAAGGTCGCGCGCTCCTGCGCCAACGCACGGATCTGCCACAGGCGATCGCGCACTTAAAGGAGGCGGTGGCGAAGGCGCCTGAGTTTGCGGCAGGCTGGTCGTCGCTTTCCCTCACTTACGAGGTCAGCTTTTGGTACCTCAACGAGATGACACCGGCGGTTGAGGCGGAACTGCTGGCCGGGCAGGCGGCTGCGGCCGGACATGCCGCCCAGCTCGAACCCGGTGCTGCGGTAACCGAACACGCCCTCGGTAATGTCGCGCGCGCGCAGTTTCACTACGCCGAGGCCGAGCGGCATTACCTGAGCGCGATGCAACGAGACCCAAGCTACTCAGATGTTCGTGAGGATTATGCGGAACTTCTCTACGAAGTCGGGCGCATGGAAGATTCAGCGCTTGCCGCCCGGCAACTGGTAAAACTCGATCCCTATTTCAGCGTGGGCTGGAACCGGGTGCGGGATCCGGCGATCGCCCTCGATCGGCGCGAAGAAGTGGAAGAGTCGGTGCGGCAGCTGCGCGCCATCGCTCCAAACAATTACTTCGGCAGATTTGGGTTGCTTGAGTACGCGCTCAGTTACGGAAGAGCCAGTGCGGCACGTGCCGCACTGGCGGAGATTGAGTCACAGTGGCCAAATGATATTGCGTTTGCCCAAACTTTATTGCCCTGGGCCCTCGGTGAAGCAGTTGACCCAGCCAAAGTAGCCGCGGCGATCGCAAAGTCCCCAGGGGACCTGGCCAGTGTTTACATCATCGCGCGGCAGGACATCGCCGGATATAACGCAGACATGGAGAAGCGTGGTGCAATAGTCCAGGCCTACTACTTCGCGCATCTGTACAGCAGCCGCCCAGCCGGCCACGCGATGCTGCGCGACCCACGGGTCAAGGCGAAGCTAATAGAGTACGGCCGTTGCGGCCTATTGGCGCGAAAAAGGCTGGCCCGCCGGATGCCGGCCACTCGGCGAAAATGATTTCGAATGCGGATTAGATACGACGAGCGGCAAATGATATGGATTTCTTCGCCGAGCTGAAGCGGCGCAACGTTTACAAGGTTGCGGTCGCGTATGCCGTCGTCGGCTGGCTGGTAGTTCAAGCAGCCTCCATTGTACTGCCCACGTTTCATGCGCCGGAATGGGTCTTGCAGACCGTCCTCGCGCTGGTCGTACTGGGCTTTCCAATCGCGCTGATCATCGCCTGGGCGTTTGAACTGACGCCGGAAGGCTTGAAACGCACCGAGCCTGGTGACTCAGCACCGCGGCGACGAGGAGGCGGTATCTGGATTGCAGTCGTAGTCATTGGAGTTTTGCTCTCAATCGGCTTGTTTTTCCTGGGCCGCTACACCGCCAGCAACAAGAATGGGACTTCCAAGGCTGAGGGACTGTCGGTTAAATCCATCGCGGTACTGCCTTTTGAAAATCTGAGCGACGACAAGAATGCTGCCTACTTCGCCGACGGTATCCAGGATGAAATCCTGACGAAGCTGGCAAGTATAGCCGATTTGAAGGTGATCTCACGCACCTCGACCGCAAAATACAAAAGCAAGCCGGAAGATCTAAAGACTGTGTCGCAGCAACTCGGCGTGGCGACCGTGCTCGAAGGTTCGGTGCAGAAGGCGGCCGACAAAGTACGCGTCAATGTCCAGTTGATCGATGCTCGCGCCGATTCGCACCTCTGGGCGAAATCGTATGACCGCGACCTGAAAGATGTCTTTGCCGTGGAGAGCGAGGTCGCGCAGGAAATCGCGGATTCGCTTCAGGCAAAACTTTCACCCGCCGAAGCCAGCACGCTCGCCACCGCGCCGACAAAGGATCCGGGTGCCTACGATCTCTTTCTGAAAGGCGAGTACGAGGAACGCCTGGCCGAGAATTCGCTCGACGCGGAGTCGTTCGACCGAGCCGCTGCCTGGTACCGGCAGGCGATCGCGGGCGATCCAAAGTTCGCGCTCGCCATGGCTCGTCTCGTCCAGAATCGCATCCAACGTCATTGGTTTATCGAGCGAATGAGCGAATCGGAGCTGGCACAAATCCGTAGCATGGCGGAGCAGGCCGTCGCTCTCGCTCCCGATCTCGCCCAAGTGCACGTTGCGCTCGGCCAGTTTTACTATCATGGCTATCGGCAATACAAGCAGGCGCTGGCGGAGTTCGAGCGTGCGCTACAACTACAACCGAACGCTTCGACTGCGGTGGAATATTCGGGTTACGTCCATCGCCGGCAGGGCCAATGGGAACGTTGTTTGGACGAGCTCAAAAGAGCTCTCGATGGGGATCCTCGGAACGCCTCCATCGTGGCAAATATTGCCAACACTTACTTTTCAATGCGGATGTGGAAGGAAGCGGAGCGCACCGCCAGGGATGCGCTCCAAATTGACCCCCAGGCAGCTGACGCGATGCGCACATTGCTCCAGAGTATTATCGGCAGAAGCGGGGACATTACCGAAGCGCAGCGTGCGCTGGCGACCTTTCCGGCAGAGAACAAGATCCTGATAAATTCTAACTTCGGCGATATCCGGTTCATGATCGGTGACCGGGCTGATATTTTTGTTGTCGCGCGGGATTTCGACGCAGCGCTAAGAGTCTGGGAAGCCCCTGGCAATACCGTCAATGATGAACGAAGCCGGCTAGCCGCCAGAGTCGCTATCCGAGTCTTGGCGGGCGATTTAATCGGCGCACAACTTGAAGCGGAGAAAGCCAGGCAGCTACTGGAGGAGAGATTGCGCGAGCTGCCCAATGATATTTCCTCGATGGTGAAATTGAGTTGGGTTTACCTGGCGCTCGCACATCAGGGGGATGCGACGAAACTCGCGCGGCAAGCTGCCGACCTGTTGCCGCCGGAGAAGGATGCGATCGTTGGTAACCAGATTTTGACTGGCTTGGCCGAGATCGAAGCCTGCACTGGCGCCGTAGCCGAGGCGATCGGAATCCTTCGCCACCAGCTGTCGGTTCCTGCTGGCGGAAGCGTTTCAATCGCGCGCCTGAAGATCGATCCAGTCTGGGACCCGATCCGCAATGATGCCGGCTTCCAGCAACTGCTCACAGGCAAAGAGCACGTCGGGCCCTAACGAGAAACATCATGGCTTCGCCTAGCTTCTTTTCCGAGCTGAAGCGGCGCAACGTCATCCGCATGGCGGGACTTTATCTCGTCGGCGCATGGCTGGTCGTGCAAGTGGCCGGAACGGTCTTGCCAATGTTCGGCGCGCCAGACTGGTTGCCCCGCACCATCGTCGTGTTGCTGGCCATCGGATTCGTTCCCGCGGTGATCTTTAGCTGGGTTCTCGAAATAACGCCGCAGGGCTTGAGGCGCGAAGAAGATGTGGCGCGTGAACAATCGATCACTCCGCAGACCGGGCGACGGATGGATCGCACCATCATCGTGGTGCTCGTCCTGGCGCTCGGCTATTTCGCTTTCGACAAGTTCGTGCTCGCGCCGCGCCGTGAGGCAGCCCGGGGGGTTAAAGACACCGAATCGCGTCCCGTGTCCATGCCTGATAAAACTAGCGTCGACACAAAATCGATCGCGGTGCTGCCTTTCGAGAACCTGAGTCGTGATCCGGATAACGCATTCTTCGCTTCCGGTATTCAGGACGAAATTTTAACGGCATTGGCGAAGATCAGCGGATTGAAAGTCATCTCGCGGAAGTCGACTTTGTCCTACGGCAGTTCGCCGCAAAATCTGCCTGCCGTCGCTCGGCAACTCGGTGTCGCCCACATTTTGGAAGGAAGCGTGCAGAAGGCGGCCGATAAGGTGCACATTAATCTCCAGCTCATCCGAGCGGAGACCGACGCGCATGTTTGGGCGCAAACCTACGACCGAACGCTAGCTGACATCTTTGCGGTGGAAGCGGAAGTGGCGCGAAACGTGGCGCAGGAACTACAGACAAAGCTTACTCCAGAGGAAAAAGCGCGGGTCGAAACCAAGCCGACCGAGAACAGCGATGCATACCTCCTCTACCTTCGCGCCAAGGAATACGACAGCCGACCCGGCGACTTGCTCGAGGAGGAGCAGATGGCGGCTGATTTATACACCAAGGCTATCACACTGGATCCCAGCTTCGCACTGGCGCGCGCGCATTTGTCTCGGGTCCTCTCGCACATCTATCTCGATTTCCAGCCGACAGCCGCCATAGCCAGTCGCGCGCGAGCTGAAGCCGAAGAATCGCTCCGTCTCCAGCCGGATTTAGGGGAGGGGCATTGGGCGCTGGCTCTGTATTTGTAC
>JBKPQI010000059.1:0-10521 GCA_046733975.1 Verrucomicrobiota bacterium | reverse complement strand
CGGATTGGAGTCTGCAACTCGACTCCATGAAGCCGGAATCGCTAGTAATGGCGCATCAGCTACGGCGCCGTGAATACGTTCCCGGGCCTTGTACACACCGCCCGTCACATCATGGAAGTCACTTGTAGCCGAAGTCGGCGCATTAACCCGCAAGGGAGATAGCCGCCTACGCTATGAGTGGTAACTGGGATGAAGTCGTAACAAGGTAGCCGTAGGGGAACCTGCGGCTGGATCACCTCCTTTCTAAGGAGAGATGCCTTCGGCGTCTCGGTCATCGGTTATCAGTTATCTGTTAATCGAAATACCGAATCGCTGGTAGGCACAGGTCGACGGCTAACTCTGAGGTCTCTCGAGAGCTCAGATATGCCGTGAAGACCGCGTAAACGAAAGTGCACGCGGCTTCAAAGAAATAACGATACGGTAACGCACAATTCAGTCTTTGTTTGATTGCTGCACATCGACTAATGCCGGACTTCAACCCCATGTTGTTGTCCGGCATTTTTGCTTGCATGTTAGCCTTCCAGGCTGACGGGACGACACGCTCCAAGCCTGTCATCGCGGACGGCAAGATGCGCGTCAGCCGAGTCAGGCAAGATGCCCTTTCCAATATCGCGGATTGAGCGATAAATGCGGATTTTTCTCGGTAGCGCACGCATCCCGCGTGTCACCGCTAGTCCGGCCCGGGCTTTCGGCGTCACGCCGAAACAAACTTTCCCAGACATCCATTTAATTCGAGGATCTCGATGTCCGGCGAAAGACTCGGGGACCGCCAGGACACGCAATCTACCTCGTTTGGTCGTGCTAACAGTGATCCGCGATCGGCTAATATCGACTGACTCTGCTCATTCCAGCGATACTGCTTGCTGATCCGGCATTCTGTGAATTGTTCCTGGCTGCGCCTGTGCCCGAGCCCGTGATTGCTGCGGCCGTGCCATTTTGATTCGCGCACGCAGCGAACAATTGGAATACGCCAAGCATCGCGACGCAAAGAAGAATTCCCTTGTTCATATTACCAGTTATCGCATCAGTCGGTAAGTTCGAATCCGGAAACCACAATCCACGAGATGGTAATCGGCCTCAATTTCTTTTCGTCGCCCCTCTGTTCCAAATTCGTATTTAATGCAGCGGCGAAGTTTGGGACACGACCCGCCTTCGGCTAGCTACGGTCCCACTTAGCATCAAAATCTCGCACGCCTCGATAAGTTCGTTAATCTGCGCGATATGCGGAGAACCGATTGCTTGTCTTGTGCAGACGACACGGCCACTTCTGCCCCGGCGTTTCTTGTGCGGACCTGGTGCGAAAAACGGTTCCGAGTAGCTCAAGGATTGGATCAAATTCGGGACGAAAAATCCCGACGGTGGGAATTTCGATGGCTACATCGCAAGGCGCCAGCTGGCTTAAACTATTGCTCGGCAAGCGGAAGCGAATCAATCGATAAACTGGCATAAGCCATGCAATAAGGAATATTGCGTGTTTACCCCACGACATCGCGAGCTGGAATCGCCGCTTGTTGTCCATCTCACGCGGATGGCGGGGCTCCTGACTTTATTTGGAGGCGTTGTTTTGCTCGTCGCTGCCAGCCCGGCAATCGGCGTCGCCGTCGTTTTGTTGAGCGCGCTCTATTTCGCCCTCGCCGAAATCATTTCTTATCTGGCAATCATCGCGCGTAATTCACAGCGGACAGATCTGTTCTTTGAAGATGAGGAAACCCGCGACGAACTAGATGTAACATCCGGCTAACCCAGCACAGCTCCCCCGCAAATGAAGTTTAACCGCGAATAAACGGTAATAAACGCTCATCACGAGTCAGCCATTCGCGATCATTCGCGCTCGCCGCGCCGTAGCCATGCGAAGGCATGTCTACTCGCGCCTCGGAATCTTTCTTCGCGACCCGGGATGAATTTGGCTCAAACCATCACATTGTATCAGCCATGGATCGACTGTTACGCGCATTTGTAATCGTTAATTGTTTTGTCTCGCTCTTCGCTTTTGCCGAGGACACGCCTTCGAAACCTAAGTACGGGATTTGGGGATTCGACTTAGCGGGGGCAGATACTTCCATCAAACCAGGCGACGATTTTTTCCGTTATGCTAACGGGACTTGGCTAGATAAGACGCAAATACCGCCGGACAAGCCGGGCTACTCGCTTCGGGTGGCGATGACAGATCTGACTGAGCAACGTCTTAAAGAAATGCTGGAAACCGCCGGCAATGGGATTACCGACAAATCCGAATCGGAAGGGGAGAAGCCATCAACGTTGGCGGAGAAGGCGGGCGCATTTTACCGCTCTTTCATGGACGAAACGCGCGTCGAACAACTCGGTGCAAAGCCAATTGATCCCGAGTTGAAGGATTTGAAGAATGCAAAAACACGCGACGATTTTGCGGCCCTTATGGGCCGGAGCATGACGGACCTCGAGTTCTCGCTTTTTACTCCGACCATCGATGTCGATCTGAAGGATCCGAACAAATACGCCTTTTATCTGACGCAAGCAGGCATCGGTCTTCCGGATCGAGATTATTATCTGAAACCGGACTTTGGCGCCCAAAAAACCGCCTACCAGAATTATGTCGCGAAAGTCCTGCGGCTATTGAGTTGGCCAGAGCCGGACAAGAACGCAAAGGAGATCGTCGAATTCGAAACCAAGATCGCCGATGCGAGCTGGACCAAGGCGCAGCAGCGCGACTTGAACGCCATTTATAATCCGATGTTGGTTCAGGAGCTGACGAAATTCGCGCCCGGCTTCGCGTGGCAAAATTTTCTTGGGGAAGCAAAGATCCCGAACCTCACTCGTGTCATTGTCGCGGAGAAAAGTGCTTTTCCGCAAATCGTTTCGGCCTACGCGCATGAGCCGATGGAAGTGATTCGGGCCTGGCAGGCATTTCATCTCGCCGACAACGCCGCGCCGTATCTTTCGAAAGCATTTACGGACGCATACTTTGAACTGCACGCGAAAACTCTCGCGGGACAAAAAGAACAGCAGGCCCGTTGGAAGCGCGCCATCACGGCGGTAAGTGGCGGCGATTTTTTGGTCGGCGATCATTTTGGGACCTTCGGCACGATGGGATTCGGCATTGGCCAGCTGTACACCCAAAAATATTTTCCGCCCGAAGCGAAGGAGAAAATTCAATCGCTCGTTGCCAACCTGAAGGATGCGTATCGAGCTCGGATCGAAAAACTCGACTGGATGGGACCTGAAACGAAGAAGGAAGCGCTCAAGAAACTCGATACTTACACGATCAAAGTCGGTTATCCGGATCATACGCGCGATTATTCGAAGCTCGTCATCCGCGCTGACGATTTGGTGGGCAACGTTAAACGATGCGCGCAGTCTGATTGGGATTTTTACACCGAACGATTTTTCGGGCCAGTCGATCGCACCGATTGGGGGATGACGCCGCAAACCAACGATGCCTACAACGGCGGTTTGCGCGATATTGTTTTTCCCGCAGGAATTTTGCAGCCGCCTGTCTTTGATCCCGATGCAGATCCGGCGATCAACTACGGCGCAGCCGGCGGCATAATCGGCCACGAACTGACCCATGGCTTTGATGATCAGGGACGAAAGATCGACGCCTCCGGGACATTGCGCGATTGGTGGACGCAAAAAGATGCAGAGACTTTTAAAACGCGAGCCGACATGCTGGGCGCGCAGTATTTCAAATACGAACCGATTCCAGGTGTTCACGTCAATGGCGATCTGACGATGGGCGAAAACATCGCCGATCTCGGTGGATTAACACTCGCGCTGGATGCTTATCGCGCGTCGCTCAAAGAGCAGACCGCGCCGGTGCTGGATGGTTACACCGGTGAGCAGCGCGTCTTTCTCGGCTGGGCACAGGCTTGGCGCGGCAAAGTCACGGATGATTACGTTCGTAAACAGGTGGTGAGCGATCCGCACTCGCCGCGGCAATTTCGTGTGATCGGGCCGACTCGAAACATTGATGCGTGGTATGATGCGTTCAAAGTTCAAGCGACAGACAAAATGTTCGTCGCGCCGGATCAGCGGGTGAGGATTTGGTGAGGAATACTCGAGAGTTGAGGGAACGCGCCTCGCACACGCTTTCGTTTTCTGGGCCTACAAATGTGTTGCGTCTGTGCCAGACGCCAACGATTCGCGAGGGCGAATGTCTGGGTAGCGTACGCGTCTCGCGTATTGGTTTCGGCAGCCCGCCGAAACAATCTAAAAAGTTGCGTAGTTAGAGGAGAAGTCCGCGATTGCGAGACGCAGTCCCCAACACGCGAGACGCGTGCGCTACCCCGGATAAAAGTTCCTTCCAAGGTCGCTATAAACGGGACGGGAGCGTAGACTGGAGGCAAGCGGATTACATTCCCGCTAGTGCATCGCATTATGCTCCCACTTTGTTGAACTCTCGGCCCCCCAGTTTTTGGGAAATGGAGGCAAGGGGATTCGAACCCCTGACTTCCAGCTTGCAAAGCTGGCGCTCTACCAACTGAGCTATGCCCCCGCGAAAGCGAATTCTAAATTGCGGACTGTCGATTGCAAACCAGGTAAGTTAGGGACACGACGGCGGGTGTCCCCTCCAAATTTAGCGTCTGTTAGGGTGCTAGCGGAGCGCTAACTATGCCAGCATCGTGTCGGTGATCTCCCCAGCGAAACCGGAATAAGCCACCACATTCTGCGCGTAAACGGCTGCGGCACTCCCAGAGCCATTGTAGGCGCGAATTGCCTCGAAGAGATTTCCGTGTCGCTTCCAGGTGGTATGGAGCTCACACATCACTCTGTTGAGACAGGCGCTGAAATTGTACCACTGCTTCTCAAAGAAAAAGTCAGGGTCGGTTTTCACGAATTGCAAGTCATACTGGAAGATGCCGTACCCTTTGTAGATCCAGTCCTTGCGCGAGTATCCCCGAAGTGAGCGAGTTTTGTTCGCCTCTTCGATCAGCATTTTCGTGCGTTGGTCGCCGTATTCTTTTCTGAAAGCGCTCGTATTGCATGGAAACGCTTTCCTCACCGTGCCGGGAGCGTCGCCACATGCATCCAGAACGCATCGCGCACAAATTTTCTGCGGCGTGAGACGTTCAAGCATGTTTGCCCAAAAATAGGCCGTCTCCTGGCAGGCAATGCCGCATATGGTATCCACGCTGTAAGCAGTGCCCTTTACCGCCTCTTCGATCTCCTGGCCGAAGTTTCGTTTGAGCCAAACCACAACCTTTAAAGCCGTGGCCCTCCCAATCGGCGCTTCCTTATCCATTAACATGATTCAGAGGTCGGTTCCCGGTTGACGCTCGACCTCGGCTTCGCAGTTAGCAACAAACGATTCGATGTCGGCGATCGTCGCGGAGGGTTTGGGACACGACCTGCCTTAGGCCTGGCTATGGCGCGGCGGGCAGCGCGTGCCCCCCAACAAATTTTGCCGGCGCTTTTTGCCGCATCTCTGCGGTTTAACCGTGCTATCTAATTTAATCCGCGGGTAACCTTATTTCGGCTTTACCAGATCGGCGCGATTCAAATCCAGATCTGACTGGGCAATGACACGGGTATCGGGAAAGTCTTTCTTTAGGCGCTCGAGGAAAGCGGAAGCTTTGCCGACAACTACGAGGCTCAGGGGCGCGGCCAGATATTTGTCACTAAACGCACTCACATCCTTCGGCGTTATGGCATTAATCGACGGGATGAACTTATCCAGAGTATCCAATGGAAGACCGAAGACGGCAAGGAGAGCGATGTGACTGGCGAATCCAAGATCGGTTTCCATACTGCGGGCATAGCTGCCGGTAAGCAATGCCTGGCGTGATTTCAGTTCATCTCCTTGGACGGGTTCGGTGGCGAGTCGTTTCAGCTCGGATTGGAGCAGCGTTGCGACCTCGCCGGCGGATTCGTTCTTCGTTTGTGCAGAAGCGCTGAATGCCCCCGCATCGCGGCGAGTATCAAGCGAACTATGCGCGCCATAACTCAGACCGCGTTTGATTCGAATCTCGCGGTTCAATCGGGAGCCGAATCCATTTCCCAACGCTGCATTAGCGACGAGACCGGAATAGTAATCGGGCGAATCGCGCTTGATTGCCGGTTTAGCTACGTTGACGGAAGCCTGACCGGCGTCTGGCATATCAACTACAACGGTAGTTGGCGTCCACGCCTCGGCTCTAGCAGCGACCGGCTGTGGCGCGGTCTGATTTGCTTTCCAACTACCGAAGAACTTTTCCGCGTACTGTTTTCCCTGTTCAAGAGTAACGTCACCCGAAAATACGAGTGTCGCGTTATCCGGCCGGTAGTAGTTCTGGTAGAAGTTGAGAATATCAGCGCGTTGAATGGGGGGCAGCGTCTCTGGCGTGCCCCCGGAAGCGTGGCCGTATTCACCATCGCCGAATACCACGCGACTCAGGGCATACGATGCGACCGAACCTGGCTGTTGCAAAGCCACCCGCAATCCATCAAGCGATTGCTTTTTTAACCGGTCGATCTCTTCCTGTTTGAAAGCCGGATGCAAAGCTACATCTGCAAGTATGACTAAAGCCGGTTCAGCTTTGCTCGACATCACGAGCACGCCCGCACTCGAATAATCTGAAACTCCGGATGAGAAGATCGTGCCGCCTAACGATTCTATTGCATTAGCAATTTCCGGCGCGGTCATCTTCTCTGTGCCTTTTGTTAGCAAGGAACCAGTCAGACTTGCGACTCCGGCACGATCATTAGGATCTCTTTCCGATCCGCTTCGAATGATCAGCTCAATTGCCAGCAAAGGCAGGCTCGGGCGCTCCGCCACGATAACACGCAAACCATTATCCAGTTTTGTCTCCTTTGGGTGCGTGAAGGTGATCTCGTGCGCTGGAGCCGGCGAGGGAGTGGCATCGACGCCCCCGATGGCGAAGGCGCGGTGTGTCAGCGCCAGGCAAAGAACCGTCAACGAAAAAGAAAAACGCCGGACAGGCTGTCGAAAGACAGAACTAAAGCACGTGTATTGCATCGGAACATAAGGCTCTGGCCTGTCCGCCCAGCGGACATACTGTTCGCTGTCGAGGGTCTCAGTGGGTTGTAAACCCGCTGGACACACAGACTGCAAGTCTATCTTCCGAACACGCTGATCTTTCAACGATGTGCTAGGAAGTTTCATCGGAAGACGGCTCGTTCGATTCCTTGTCTTTGTTTCCCGCAGGCAAATACTCAATTAGCACCTTCTTTTTTCCCTTCAGATATTTGTTCAACACATCTTTCACCTGCTTCGCTGTTACTGCCTCATACTTCGAGAGGTCGGTATTGATGTGGTTTGGGTCGCGGTAAATTACCGCCGCTTCACCCAACGCGCTTGCTTTGCCGTTATTCGTCTCGCGTTCCATTAGTTTTCCGGTGAGAAAACGATTCTTCGCCTTGTCCAGTTCCGCTTCCGTTACGCCGTCCTTCAGTATTTTTTCAATCTGTTCGTTTAGGGATTTTTCGGCGTCGGCTAAACTTTTCCCGCTCGCTCCGATGACGCGAAATGTCAGTAATCCCAGGTCCTCGCGAAGGTCCGCATCGAATGAAGCGCGCTGGGCAACCTGCTGTTCATAGACCAGAGACTGGTAAAGGCGCGACGATTGGCCGCCGGAAAGAATCTCGTCGGCCAATTCCAGCGCTGGTTCATCGCTGCTGCGAATTGAAGGTGCGAGATAAGTAAGGGCAAACGCGGGTAACGGGGCCTTGGCGCTCGACAAAACTTCCTTCCGATCCTCTTTACGCGGCGGTTCTGTCGCAGTGACCCGCGGAATTTTCGTTGTTGGCCGGGGAATGGCGCCAAAATACTTCTTCGTCCACGTCTCGAGCTCACTCGGTTTAAAGTCGCCAACTACGATCAAGGTTGCGTTGTCCGGTCGATAAAAACTCGAATGAAATGCTTTCACTTCGGGCAATTGAGAAGCGTCCAGTTCAGCAATGTTACCGATGGTCGGCCGCTTGTACGGATGAGTAGTAAACGAGTCCTGATCGACAGCTAACGAGAACTCGCCGTAGGGATTTGCGGCAATGCGTTGCCGATACTCTTCCTTCACCACATCGCGTTCCGATTTGAAGTTCTCGTCATTGATGGCGAGGAAAGACATTCGCTCCGCTTCAGCCCAGAGGACCGGTTCGAGATAGTTCGAGGGGACGACCTCGTGATAAACGGTCACGTCCGGAACAGTGTAGGCATTGTTCTCCCCACCGATATTTTCTGTCAGTTGTTCGAAGGTATCCGGAGTCAAATGCTCGTTCCCTTTAAACATCAAATGCTCAAACAAATGAGCGAACCCGCTGCGTTGGTTCGGGTCGTCCTTGGAACCGACATGATACCAAACCTGAACCGCGACGGTGGGACTGGAATGATCCTCGATGCTGTAGATCTGTAAACCGTTAGGCAGAGTGATATGTTGGAAAGCAATCGGAGCAATCTTTATCTGAGGTGCTGGCGAAGACTCGCGCGCGAATGCGATCGAAACGGATGCGAGAGTTATTACTAAGGCCCTGCAAGAGATCGCCGACATTGGGCCGCGAGGCTTCTTTGGAAAGTTAACGATCACTGGCGGTGCCTTTCGGCTTCTGACCCCATGCCGCGACGAACAGGCCATCAGCGCGAATCTGAATTCCAAAAAATCCGGCACGTTTTAAATAAGTTTCGAGTTCCTGTGGCGTCGAACACTCTGTAATGTGTGGGGGACGTGCATCGGGTGGGAAAGCGCGATGCGCTTCGAAAACGGCCCAGCCTGCGTCAGAACAAAGATTGACGTTGTCCACGTACAATCGACCACCCGGACGGAGGACGCGGGCTGCTTCGATCACATAATTATAGCGGTCCCACGTTTCCAAATGCATGAAGACAACCATGCAATACACGACATCGCAGGAAGCGTCCGCTACTCCTTTGAGATGATATCCCGAGATCTCCCTGAGTTCCACGTTCGCCAGGTCGCGCAGTCGTTCGCCTGCGAATCGCAGCATGTTTGCTGAAACGTCACAGCCGATCCAGCGTTGGCAAAGCGCCGCGACATGTTTCCCAACTCGGCCAACACCGCACCCTATTTCGAGTACAACGTCATTCGAATGAATGCCGATTGTTTGCTGCAGAATATTGAAAGATTCTGCTCCGCTGGCCAACAACTGATCTTCTTCGGTTGTGCCGGTGACATGCATCCTTGCGCGGTCATGAGTGTCTGACAGCGCCGTCCATACGGCCTTGTATTGCGATCGCCGGTGCTGCTCGTTGCTCGTTTCCGAGGTGTTCATTAATGTTTGCGGTTTAATACCGGTGCACACGTCCAATTCAAATCGGCAATTTGGCCCGAAGCAGGCTTAGCCGTCTCATCTTGGAGGGACTCGCGTTGTTGTGTCCCAAATTTGGGAGCCGACGACGCGATGCCCTTCAATCTTCGCAACTGATGGAATTCTCGTGCCAGCATGACTACTTGACCATCCACGAATCACTGATCATTTTGCATCTCCACAAAAGCGGGCCTGTAGCTCAGTTGGTTAGAGCATGCGCTTGATAAGCGCAGGGTCACTGGTTCGAGCCCAGTCAGGCCCATTTCTGCCGGAAATCCAAGCGCGGTTTGCGGTCACGCGTCGCAATCGACCAATAAAGAAGCACCGCCAGCGTGGCGCCGGACAGATCAATCATGACGTCGCGTAAAGATGCGGTGCGGGATGGGACGAAGGATTGATGAAATTCATCGCTAGCGGCGTAGGCCGCGCAAAACAACAGAACCAGTCCCGCGGAGAGTGCGCGGCGCGACCGAAACACCGTATTTACAAACGCGCGATAAAGCAGAAGCGCCAGCACTGCGTATTCCGTGACATGAGCCGCCTTGCGGATGAAAAATTCGACCCGAAGCAAAGTGAGCGGCGTTACCGTCGGGAAAAACCAATGCAGGAGAGGAATGATGATGCGCGACGTATGTTCCGCCGACATCAAGTCCGTCGAGCCGGCGAAGATGAATGCCATCCACAAAACAATGGGCAGCCAGTATCGAAGAAATAGTTTCACGCTGAAAAAGAGGGCCTTATTTCGACAAAACCTCGGTATGATAAGTTCAATATAAGAGTTTCAACTGCTGAAAAGTGACAGTCCTTGCTACACCACTTTGCTTCAAACCGATTTTTCAGGAGCGGATCTGGGGCGGCCGAAAATTGGCCGAGCTTTTCGGCAAAGACATTCCGCCGGGCAAGTCCATCGGTGAATCGTGGGAAATTGTCGATCGGCCGGAAGCCCAAAGCATGGTGCGCGATGGTCCGCTGGCCGGCCGGTCGCTGCACGATTTGTGGGTCAACTTGCGGGAAGAAGTGTTTGGTAAGCGAGGGCGCAGTGCGACTGGCACTCCGCGCTTCCCAGTTTTGATCAAACTGCTTGATGCTCGGGAAAAATTATCACTGCAAGTTCACCCGCCGCAAAAAGTCGCAGAGTCGTTAGGTGGTGAAGCAAAGACGGAATTCTGGTTCGTGGCGGCGGCGGAGCCCGGCGCGGAAATCTATGTCGGCCTTCGCCAAGCCATGGCCCCCCAACAATTCGAACGCGCGCTGCATTCAGGGACCATCGCAGACTGTGTGCATACC